>NZ_JBANBJ010000100.1:0-25502 GCF_059803515.1 Bradyrhizobium sp. UFLA05-125
GATCCATGGGCTGACGCGCGGCGGCCGCTTTCCGGTGTTCGAGGCCTTTGCCTCCGGCCGCATCGCACGTGCGAAACTCGCGCCGCAACCCGACGATGCCGTGCCGCGCTTCGACTACGAAAACCATCTCCGCGCGCTGACCGAGGACCGGCGCTGGCCGAGCTCCACCGTCGACATCAGCGAGCTCCGCCTCGTCATCGACTACCAGCGCCAGAACGGCGCGGACCGCAACCTGACGCTGGATATCGTCGACTATCCCGGCGAATGGCTGCTCGACCTGCCGCTGCTGCAAAAGAGCTACGAGCAATGGTCGGTGGAGAGCCTTGCGCTGTCACGCGCGGCGCCGCGTGCGCATCTGGCGGCCGCCTGGCACGAGCATCTCGCCACTCTCAAGCCCGAGGCGGCCGAGGACGAGCAGGCGACGCTGACCTCGGCAAGGCTGTTCACCGAATATTTGCGCGCCTGCCGCGACGAGCGCTTTGCCATGAGCCTGCTGCCGCCCGGCCGGTTCCTGATGCCCGGCAGTCTCGCCGGCTCGCCAGCGCTGACCTTTGCGCCGCTCGACGTGCCCACCGAGGGACAGGCGCCGGAGGGATCGCTCTGGGCGATGATGGTGCGCCGCTACGAGGCCTACAAGGACGTCGTGGTGCGCCCGTTCTTCCGCGACCACTTTGCCCGGCTCGACCGCCAGATCGTGCTGGCCGATGCGCTCGCCGCGTTCAACTCCGGCCCTGAAGCACTGCATGACCTCGAAGCGGCGCTGGCCGGCATTCTGGATTGCTTCCGGATCGGACGCAGCACCTTCATCTCGAGCCTGTTCCGTCCGCGCATCGATCGCATCCTGTTCGCGGCAACCAAGGCCGACCACCTGCATCATTCCAGTCACGATCGCCTCGAGGCCGTGTTGCGGCGCGCGGTCTCGCGCGCCGTCGCGCGTGCCGAAAGCACTGGAGCCGAGATCGACGTGGTGGCGCTCGCCGCCGTCCGCGCGACGCGTGAGGCGCAGGTTGCGCGCGGCCGCGACAGACTGCCGTCCATTCTCGGCACGCCCTCGGCCGGCGAAAGCGCCGGCGGCGAACTTTTTGACGGCAATACGGAAGTAGCGACCTTTCCGGGCGATCTGCCTGCAGACCCGGAAGCGCTGTTCAACGGCGCCGAGTCCTTCCGCGGGCTTTCGACTGCCGCTGCCGAAACGAGCGACTTCCGCTTCCTGCGCTTCCGTCCGCCAACGCTCGAGCGCGAGGGAGCTGAGGAGCCGGCGCTGCCTCACATCCGCCTTGACCGTGCCTTGCAGTTCCTGATCGGAGACAGGTTGGAATGAACGAGCGACACCAGCAACGGCGGCCCGCGACGTTCCGGCTGGATGACCCCGGCGTCGTCGTGACTGAAGCCGATGAGTCCGGGCGGCTCAGCCGCGCCGCGATCCAGATCACGCCCGAGCCCGATCCCTTGGCGCTGCCCGTGCCGGTCGAGACGCCGGTCGTGGTGCGGCGCGGCTTCCCCTGGGGCACGCTGTTCTGGTCCGGCCTTGCCGGGCTGACGCTGCTCGGGGTCGGACTTGGCGTGGTCCATTTGATCGAGGATCTCTTTGCGCGGAGCGAGAGCCTGGGCATCGTCGGCCTTGCGCTGGCCTTCATCACCACGCTGGCACTCGCGGTCGTGATCGGACGCGAGGCGTTCGGTCTTGCCCGGCTGGCGACCATCGAGAAGCTGCACCAGCGTGCGACAAGCGTGCTCGCCAGCGACGACCGCGCCGAGAGCCGCGTCATCGTGCAGGATCTCCTGCGCATCGCGCATCAAAACCCGCAGCTCGCACGCGCCCGCGCGACGCTGCAGAACCACGCTGGCGAGATCATCGACGGCGCCGACATGATCCGCCTCGCCGAGCGCGAACTGATGACTCCGCTGGATGCGGAAGCGCGGCGGCTGGTATCATCGGCCGCGCAGCGGGTTTCGATCGTCACCGCGGTCAGCCCTCGTGCGCTGATCGACGTGCTGTTCGTGTTCGTGGCTTCGCTTCGCCTGATCCGGCAGCTGGCGCGGCTCTATGGCGGCCGCCCCGGTGCGCTCGGCATGATCCGGCTCTTGCGTCACGTCATCGCCCATCTCGCCATCACCGGCGGCATGGCCGCGAGCGACAGCCTGGTGCAGCAGATGCTCGGCCATGGCATCGCGGCAAAACTGTCGCAACGCCTCGGCGAAGGCGTGCTCAACGGACTATTGACGGCGCGGCTCGGCCTCGCCGCCATCGACGTCACGCGCCCGTTGCCGTTCGCAGCACTGCCGCAGCCGAAGCTGTCGGATCTCGCGACGGACCTGTTGCGAAAGAAAGAGGACGAGGAGTAGTGCTTCGCGCCACGCGCACGCTGCCCCCTCTCCCCTTTTTAACTACGCAAGCCGAGAGAGCGAGAAAAAATCCCCCGCCAGCACACGCCACTGGAACAGCGGCGAGTCCTTTGGCGGAGAGAGCTCAGGCGTCCAGCCGGTAAGCTTTTCCAGCGCGTAGGTATCGATCACGAGGCCGCGCCAGCGGCGGTCGACCTGTTCGAGCGGCTCGCGCGTGACGGTCAATGAATTCCACAGCGGCAGATGATTGTCGGGCTCGCGTCCGACATAGAGGCCGGCATGGCCGCGGATCCGGTCGATGCCGGGATCGCGAAAATCCTGGAAGCGGCCGCGCTCGTTGATCTCGATGACGGGCACGCGGCCGCGAAACAGCCAGCGCAGCATGGCGTAGGTGCGATAGTCGGTGGTTGCAATCCAGGTCGCACCGGTCTTGTCGAGTTGCGCTTCGGCACGCGTCGCGACCTCATCATAGCCGGCTTCGGCGCCGATCGGATCGATCCTGCCGAGGAGATTCCAGGGCGCGACCATGTAGTAGAGAAACACTATGATGACGAAGGCGATGCCGGTCGCGACGGCAGTGTTGGCCCAGAAGGTCGCCGACCTCGTCACCCGCTCGGACCAGCCCTCGCGCGGCAGCGTCACGAGATTGATGGCTGCAGCGGCGAACCCGACCGGCCACATGAACATCGGCCAGGTGTCACCGACCCGCAGAGTGAGGGATTTCCAGAGGAAGTAGAGGAACGGCACCAGCACCGCGGTCGAAAGCAGGATAGCGACCGGCTCGCGCGTGCGATAGCCACGCCATGCGGTCAGCGTCAGGCCCGACAGCACCACTGGCAGCATGACAAAGCCGACGAGCCCGAATTGCAGGCCGATGTAATCGCCGATTGTGCGCCAGGAGACGCCGTAATTCGCGGTGGCGCGCACGCCCTGGAAGCGGAACGAGGCCCAGTCGTGCTGCGCGTTCCAGATCAGGACCGGCGAGAACACGGCGATCGCGATCAGCACTGCGAGATAGGGATAGGGGCTGCGCAACCAGCGCCAGCGCCAATCCGGCACCAGCACGAAGGCGACCACTGCAGGCAGGAACATGATGGCGGTGAACTTGGACAGCAGCGAGAGGCCGGCGAAAAATCCCGCGGCGAGCCACCAGCGGCCATCGCCAGACTGGGTCAGCCGCACCAGGGACCAGAACATCGCGACTGCGACGGGGATCATCGCGACATCGGGCGCGACCTTGGACATCAGCAGCCCGTAGTAGAGCGCCGCCTCCGGCATCAACAGCGCGAACACGATCGCGCGCGCGTCGTGGGAGACACGGCGCACGATATCGGCGAGCAGACACTGCGTGACGAACATCGCCACGATGCCGCCGAAGCGGACGCCGAGCTGGGTGTCGCCGAAGATCGCGGTGCCGAAGCGGATCAGCCAGGCAATGCCCGCGGGATGGTCGAGAAAGCTGAGCGCGCCCTCCTTGGACCAGGTCCAGTAATAGGCCTCGTCGGTGCGCAGCTCGAGCATCGAGGCATAGACGATGCGCAAAGCCGTCATCGCCGCGATCACGAGTACGGCAATGATCAGGTGCCGGCGCGCGGCGTCGTTGGGCTCGGCTGTCTTGTCGGGGGCGATCGTCACGGGCGGCTTTTCCCCGACTTGGGAGGGTGAGTCAATGCGGGGGATGTTGCCTTTGGTTTCTGCGTCGTCCCGGACAAGCGCAGCGAAGCGGAGCGCAGATCCGGGACCCATAGCCACAGGGAGCGGTTGTGGCGCGAGATGGTGGTTACGAGTCTCCGCCAAACTGCTCCCTGTGGCTATGGGTCCCGGGCTCGCGCTATGCGCGCCCCGGGACGACGGCGGAATTCGGGACGAGAGTGGAGATACGCTGCCCCATGCCGCGCACGTGATCAGGCAAGCTGTTTTCGGCTGGAATTAAACTCTACGATAGCTGATCTACATGATGAGCTGATACAAACCGAATCATGGCAACCGCTCTCGCACGATTTTCCGAACTGTTCCGCGGCACCGGCATTCGACAGGTGCGGCTCGTCTGCGGCGTCATCCTGTTTGCCTATGTGGTCAGCCATTTCCTCAACCATGCGCTTGGCAATATCTCGGTCGAGGCCATGCAGGCGGGCGTCTACTACCACGTCCTGTTCTGGCAGTTCCTCCCGGTAGCGATCCTGTTCTACACCGCGGCACTGGTGCATGCCGGGCTCGGCGTCTTCGCGCTCTATCAGCGCCGGCAGTTCCGCTGGAAGACGGTCGAGCCGCTCCAGCTCGTGCTGGGTCTCAGCATCCCGGCACTGGTGATGGCGCATCTGATCGGCGTGCGGCTCGCCCACACGCTGTATGGACATGAGAAGCTCTATCCGCAGGAGCTCTATCTGTTCTTCGTCGCGTCCTCCACCCGGCTGTGGCAGATGACGATCCTGCTCGTCGTCGCCTGGATCCATGGCTGCATCGGGCTCTATTTCTGGCTGCGCATGAAGCCGTTCTTCCAGCGCGCCGCGCCCTGGCTGCTCTCCGCGGCCGTGCTGATCCCGACGCTGGCAATGCTCGGCATCTACCAGGGCGGACGCAGCGTCGCCGCCGACAGCGACGATGCGGACTGGCGCGCGGCCAATCTGACCCAGCGCCAGGTCGGCACCGTCGCGCAGGACCGCACGCTCAACCGCATGACCGGCGGGCTGACGTTCGGCTATCTCGGCCTGCTCGGCATCGTGCTGCTCGCACGCGGCGTGCGGGGCCTGCGCGAGCGGCGCGGCGGCATGATCGCGCTGTCCTACGGCAACGGCAAGACGGTGCGCGTGCCGAAGGGCCTCAGCGTGCTCGAGGCAAGCCTGCGCCACAACGTGCCGCATGCCAGCGTTTGCGGCGGCCGCACGCGCTGCTCGACCTGTCGCATCCGCGTGATCGGCGATCATGGCATCCTTCCCGAGCCCTCGCAGCGCGAAGCCTTCGTGCTTGCGCGCGTCGGCACCACCGATCCTTCCATTCGCCTCGCCTGCCAGCTGCGGCCGACCTGCGATCTTTCCTTCTTCCAATTGTTCACGCCGCACACCACGGCGAGCACTGAAGGTTCAGGGCCGGCGCGGATCGGTCAGGAGCGCTATCTCGTCAGCCTGTTCGTCGACATGCGCGGCTCGACCCAGCTCGCCGAGAAGCGGCTGCCGTTCGACACCGTCTTCATCGTCAACCGTTTCTTGGGAGCGGTCTCGCAGGCGGTGATCGAGAACGGCGGCCAGCCCAACCAGTTCGTCGGCGACGGCATGCTCGCGCTGTTTGGCCTGTCCGCCAATCCGCAAACCGCATGCCGCCAGGCGCTGCGCGCGGCAGGCAGCATCGCCAGCCATGTCGACGAGCTCAACGAGCTCCTGAGCCATGACCTGCGCCAGCCGATCCGCTTCGGCATCGGCATTCACGGCGGCGAGGTGATCATCGGCGACATCGGCTATCGCGATCACGTCGTGTTCACCGCGCTCGGCGATGCCGTCAACGTCGCGGCGCGCTTGCAGGACATGACCAAGACGCTCGCCTGCGAAGCCATCGCCTCCGACGAGGTTCGCCACACCGCAGGCCTTGCCGAGGACGCGCTGCCGCAGCAGGAGGTCGCGATCCGCGGCCGCGACGAGCCGATGACCGTGCGCGTCATCGCCGATGCCAGGCAATTGTCCGGCCTGATCGATCGCGACGAACGCGCCGCCGCCTGACAACACGCGCTCGTGCTGCGATGCAGCGTCATGGTCACGCTGCGAAAGCACGAATTGACTTCGTGCCCGCCCATGCGACAGATGATCGCGAGGTCGGCGGTGATGACCGCGACTCAACTGAAATGCTCCGGAGGGAGACAATGATCGACAGACGCGACCTGCTCAAGGGAGCGGGACTTACTGCTGTGGCGGCCACACTGAGCTCGACCAAGGCGCTGGCACTGGATACCGTGACACTGCCCTTCGCCAATGGCGAGCGGCCGCTGGTGAAATTTCCGCAGAAGCGACCGCTGATCGGCCTGACCAGCCGGCCTCCGCAGCTCGAGACACCGTTCGCGATCTTCAACGACGGCCCGCTCACGCCGAACAACGCGTTCTTCGTCCGCTATCACCTCTCCGACCTGCCCTACAATCTCGATCCCGACAAGTTCACGCTTGAGGTCAAGGGCAAGGTCGACAAGCCGCTCAGGCTGTCACTCAACGACATCCGCAAGATGAAGGCGACCGAGATCGTCGCCGTCAACCAGTGCTCTGGCAACAGCCGCGGCTTCTCCGATCCGCGCGTTGCCGGCGGTCAGCTTGCCAATGGTGCGATGGGCAATGCGCGCTGGCGCGGCGTGCCGCTGAAGGCCGTGCTCGAGATGGCTGGCGTGCAGGCGGGCGCCAAGCAGGTCACCTTCAACGGCATGGACGGCCCGGTCAGCGACAGGACGCCCGACTTCGTCAAGGCGCTCGACCTTGATCACGCAACCGACGGCGAGGTCATGCTGGCCTATGGCATGAACGGCGAGGACCTGCCGTTCCTCAACGGCTTCCCGCTGCGCCTCATCGTGCCCGGCTACTACGGCACCTACTGGGTCAAGCACCTCAACGAGATCACCGTCATCGACAATGTCTACGACGGCTTCTGGATGAAGTCGGCCTATCGCATCCCCGACACGGCCTGCAATTGCGTCGAGCCGGGAACCGCGCCGAAGGCGACGATCCCGATCAACCGCTTCACCATCCGCTCCTTCATCACCAGCGTCGCCGACGGTGCCAAGCTGAAGGCTGGCCGCACGACGCTGCGCGGCATCGCCTTCGACGGCGGCACGGGCATCAAGGAGGTGTCAGTTTCGATCGACGGCGGGAAAAACTGGACCCAGGCCAAGCTCGGCAAGGATCTCGGCAAATACTCCTTCCGCGAATGGAAGCTGCCGGTGAAACTCGCGGCCGGCGCGGTCGAACTGAAGGTGCGCGCGACCAGCAATGGCGGCGAAACCCAGCCAGACACGCCACGCTGGAACCCGGCCGGCTATTTACGCAACGTCGTCGAAACCGTCCGTATCACGGTCGCCTGAAGGAGAATATGACGATGAAGCGCACCATTCTCCTCACGCTCGCTCTCGGGGCCGGCATTGGCGCCGTCAGCGCCGCCCCCATCGGTTACCAGAATCCGGACGAGGTCGCCGCCTTCAAGCCTGGCCCCAATCTCGACGTGGTCAGGAACAACTGCACGGCCTGCCATTCGGCCGACTACATCAATACCCAGCCACCGATGAAGGACAGGAAAGCCTTCTGGCAGGCCGAGGTAACCAAGATGATCAAGGTCTATGGCGCGCCGATCGACGATGCCGATGTCGGCAAGATCGTCGACTATCTCGCCGCGACCTATTGAGGGGCTGCCCACCGCAGGCCCGCCAAATGACCGCGAAACGGGCAAAAGTGGTAAAAACGCCGCGAAGTTGAGCGAATTTCCGCAAGAAACCGGCATGGTTTGAGCTACCAACCCCGTAACATTCCGGTGTATCCTGCTTCGACCGAGCCGGCCGGTTTGCGGGGACTGGCGGCTCGTGCTTGTGGAGGAAAGTCCCGCGGAGAAGACGTGATGCCCAAAGGTACGGTCAAGTGGTTCAACCCGACGAAGGGTTATGGGTTCATCCAGCCTGCGTCGGGAGGCAAGGATGTGTTCGTGCATATCTCGGCAGTGCAGAAAGCCGGTCTGTCCACCCTGAACGAGGGTCAGACGGTGGAGTATGAAGAGATCGCAAACCGGGGCAAAACGTCCGCAGAAAACCTCAAGGTATAAGCCCTCCGGCATTTAGCCGCCTCCCGGATCGGATCCGGGAGCACGGGCCAAAAAAATTTAGAAGACGGTCAAGTGCATTCGACGACAAGCGTTGCGATTGCGCGAAGGGTAAGCCTTTTTTGCGCGCAAAGACCCTGATCGGCGCGGCCTCCATGACAATCGCGACGGCACGTTTCAGCCGACCGGCAAAGGTGCGTCGCGCTTGATCTCCTCCATCACCGCATAGGTGCGCGTCTCGCGCACGCCCGGCATCGACAGCAAGGTCTCGCCGAGAAAGCGCCGATACGCGGCCATGTCGGGAAGGCGCGCTTTTACGAGATAGTCGAAGCCACCGGCAACCATGTGACACTCGAGCACTTCGGGCGCGAGCTTCACCGCGCGCGCGAACCGCTCGAAATTGTCCGGCGTGGTCTTGTCGAGCAGCACCTCGACGAACACCAGAAGGCCGAGCCCCAGACGGTGCGGATTGAGCCGCGCGCCGTAGCCTTCGACGAAACCTTCGCGCTGAAGCCGCTTCAGCCGCTCGCCGATCGAGGTCGGCGACAGGCCGATGCGCTCGGCGAGCTCAACATTGGCTATACGCCCATCCTCCTGCAAAATTGAGAGGATTCTCCGGTCGATTTTATCTAGATCCATATTTTCTACGGAATTTTTGCCATTGTGCTTCATTATCTAAGGCAATATCGCTATCTTGTCTATCGAACTACGGCGATGTGCGGATTAAGTTTGAACCCGACACAGGACACGCCATGCCAAACATTTCCTCCCCCTTCAGCGCGGACTACGCGCCCGATGATGCCGAGATTGCTGCCCCGCTGTTGCGCAGCGCGCATCTGTCCCCTCCGCAGGAGGCGCGGATCGACCGCACCGCCACGCGGCTGATCGAGGCGGTCCGCAAGCGCGACGACCGGCTTGGCGGGGTCGAGGACATGCTGCGCGAGTTCGCGCTCTCGACCAAGGAGGGGCTGGCGCTGATGGTGCTGGCCGAAGCCCTGCTCCGCGTGCCCGACGCCCGCACCGCCGACCAATTCATCGAGGACAAGCTCGGCGAGGGCGATTTCGTCCACCACGAAACGAAATCCAGCGCCTTCCTGGTCAACGCCTCGGCCTGGGCGCTCGGCCTGTCGGCACGGGTGATCCAGCCCGGCGAGACGCCGGACGGCACCATCGGCCGGCTGGTGAAGCGGCTGGGCGCTCCCGCCGTGCGAGCAGCGACGCGGCAGGCGATGCGGCTGATGGGCAACCATTTCGTGCTGGGCGAGACCATCGAGCAGGCGCTGGAGCGCGCCCGGCCCCGCTCGGGCGAGCAGCCGCGCTACTCCTTCGACATGCTCGGCGAAGGGGCGCGCACCGCTTCTGACGCCCAGCGCTATTTCGACGCTTACGCGAGTGCGATTCGGACCATCGGCAAGGCAGCGGGTGAGCGTCCCCTGCCCGACCGTCCCGGCATTTCCGTCAAACTCTCGGCGCTGCATCCGCGCTTCGAGGCGATCAGCCGCGATCGCGTGATGAAGGAGTTGGTGCCGCTGCTCCTGGAGCTCGCCCAGCGCGCCAAGGCCTATGACCTCAACTTCACGGTCGATGCCGAGGAAGCCGACCGGCTGGAGCTGTCGCTCGACGTGATCGCCGCGACGATCGCCGATCCCTCGCTCGCCGGCTGGGACGGCTTTGGCCTCGCGATCCAGGCCTACCAGAAGCGCGCGGTCGCCGTGATCGACTATGTCGACGGCCTCGCCCGCGCGCACGATCGCAAGCTGATGGTGCGGCTGGTCAAGGGCGCCTATTGGGACACCGAGATCAAGCGCGCGCAGGAGCGCGGACTCGACGGCTATCCGGTCTTCACCCGCAAGGCGATGACGGACCTCAACTACGTCGCCTGCGCCTCGAGGCTGCTCGCGTTGCGGCCGCGCATCTTCCCGCAATTTGCGACCCACAACGCGCTGACCGTCGCGACCGTGCTGGAGCTTGCCGGCGATAGCGGCGGCTTCGAGTTCCAGCGGCTGCACGGCATGGGCGAGGCGCTCTACGAGCAGCTCGCACAGGATCACCCAAGACTCTCATGCCGCACCTATGCGCCGGTCGGCAGCCATCGCGACCTGCTCGCTTATCTGGTGCGCCGGCTGCTGGAGAACGGCGCCAACTCCTCCTTCGTGGCGCTGGCCGCCGACTATCGCGTGGCGATGACCGCCCTGCTGCAACGCCCCGCTGACATCATCGCCAAGCCGCAAGCGGCGCATCACCCGAAGATCCCGCTGCCGCGCGAACTGTTCGCGCCGGAGCGGCGCAATTCAGGTGGTGTCGAGTTCGGCGAGCGGGCCGCGCTCGATCGCCTGCTGGCCGACATCGCAGCCGAGCCAACCGATCTCAAGCCTATCGACGACTCCACACCGGAGCAGGCGAACGCAGCGGTCACAGCAGCGCGTGCGGGGTTTGCGGCCTGGAGCCAGACGTCCGCTGGCACCCGCGCGGCAGCGCTGGAGCAGGCCGCACATCTCCTCGAGCAGCGGGCACCCCACCTCATCGCGCTGCTCCAGCGCGAGGGCGGCAAGACGCTCGACGATGCGCTCTCGGAGCTGCGCGAAGCCGCCGATTTCTGCCGCTACTACGCCGCGCAGGGCCGAAAGCTGTTCGGCAGCGGCGAGGCGATGCCGGGTCCGACCGGCGAGAGCAATGTGCTGGCCTTGCGCGGCCGCGGCGTGTTCGTCGCGATCTCGCCGTGGAATTTTCCGCTCGCGATCTTCCTCGGCCAGGTGACGGCGGCGCTGATGGCCGGCAACAGCGTGGTGGCAAAGCCCGCCGAGCAGACGCCGCGGATTGCACGCGAGGCCGTGCTGATGCTGCATGAGGCCGGAGTTCCCGCACATGCGCTGCAGCTCGTCACCGGCGATGGCCGGATCGGCGCCGCACTGACCGCACATCCCGACATCGCAGGCGTCGTGTTCACCGGCTCGACCGAGGTCGCAAGATCCATCAACCGGACGCTCGCGGCCAAGGATGGCCCGATCGTGCCGCTGATCGCGGAGACCGGCGGCATCAATGCCATGATCGCGGATGCGACCGCGCTGCCCGAACAGGTCGCCGACGATGTCGTCACTTCTGCGTTTCGTTCCGCCGGCCAGCGCTGCTCGGCGCTGCGGCTCTTGTTCGTGCAGGAGGACGTCGCCGACCGCATGATCGAGATGATCGCAGGCGCCGCGCGCGAGTTGAAGATCGGCAACCCCGGTGACGTTGCGACCCATATCGGCCCGGTGATCGACCGCGAGGCCAAGCAGCGGCTCGACGCGCACATTGCCCGGATGAAGACCGAGGCGCGGCTGCATTTTGCAGGCAGCGCGCCCGAGGGCTGCTTCGTGGCGCCGCATATTTTCGAGCTCGCCGATAGCGGACAGCTCACCGAGGAGGTGTTCGGTCCCGTCCTGCATGTCGTGCGCTACCGCGCCGAAAACCTGGAGCGGGTGCTGGCCGCGATCGAGCGCACCGGCTATGGGCTCACGCTCGGTGTCCACTCCCGCATCGACGACACCGTCGATGCCATCGTCGAACGGCTGTCGGTCGGGAATGTCTACGTCAACCGCAACATGATCGGCGCCGTGGTCGGCGTGCAGCCGTTCGGCGGCAATGGCCTCTCCGGAACCGGCCCCAAGGCCGGCGGCCCGCATTATCTGGCACGCTTTGCCACCGAGCAGACCGTCACCGTCAACACCGCCGCAGCCGGCGGCAACGCTGCCCTGCTCGCGGGGGAGGAGTAGCCGCTGCCTGCGGCGTTGCATCCCGCCAAAACATCGGTCAAATGATCGGCAGATCAGCGCGCGCGAATTCCAGCGCGCGGGAAACGACAAGAGCGGGAGCGGCGGCACGATGCAGAAGGGCATTTTCGACGGCCTGAAGGTTTTGGATTGCGCCAGCTTCATCGCGGCGCCCGCTGCCGCGACCGTGCTGTCGGATTTCGGCGCCGATGTCATCAAGATCGAGCCGCCCGGCATGGGCGATCCTTACCGCAATTTGCCGAACCTGCCGGGCTATCCAGCGAGCGAGCACAATTTCGCCTGGCTGCTGGAGGCGCGCAACAAGAAGAGCCTCGCCCTCGACCTCACCAAGCCTGACGCGCAGGCCGTGCTCTACAGACTGGTCGCCGAGAGCGACGTCTTCATCACCAACATGCCGCCGCAGGTGCGCTCAAAGCTCGGCATCACCTATGACCATCTCGCGCACCTGAACGAGCGGCTGATCTACGCCTCCTTCACCGGTTACGGCGAGAAGGGCGAGGAGGCCAACAAGCCCGGCTTCGACAGCAACGCCTATTGGGCGCGCTCCGGCCTGATGGATCTCGTCCGCGCCGACATTCACACCACGCCGGCGCGCTCGGTCGCCGGCATGGGCGATCATCCCTGCGCCATGGCGCTCTACAGCGCGATCGTCACTGCGCTCTATCAGCGCGAGAAGACCGGCAAGGGCGCGCATGTCGCCTCCAATCTGATGGCGAACGGCGTGTGGGCCGCGAGCGTGCTGGCGCAGGCGAAACTCTGCGGCGCCAAGTTCGGCGAGCGGCGGCCGCGCGAGCGCGCGCTGAACGCGGTGACCAACCACTATCAGTGCAAGGATGGCCGCTGGATCATCCTGTCGCTGCTGAACGAGGATCGGCAGTGGCCGACGCTCGCGCGCTGCATGGATCGCGAGGATCTGGTCGCCGACCCGCGCTTTGCCACCAAGCCGGACCGCCATGCGCGCTCGGTCGAGCTGATCAAAATCTTCGACGAGGTATTCGCCACCAAGGATCTCGCCGAATGGCGCAATATCCTCGACGGCAACGGGCTGGTATTCGGTGTCGTCGGAATTCTCGACGACATCCCGAACGACCAGCAGATGCTCGACAACGAAGTGCTGGTGCCGTTCGAGAACGACACCATGCTGACGATCAACAGCCCGATCTGGATCGACGGCACGAGAAAGGTGCAGCCGCGCAAGCCGCCCGCAGTCGGTGAGCACAGTGACGCGATCTTGCGCGAGGCCGGATACGACGAGGCGACGATCAAGACGCTGCGCGCATCGGGGGCGGTGGCGTAAGGGGCGCGGCGCGCCGCATACTCCGCTTGTCGTCCCGGGGGCGCGCATGGCGCGAGCCCGGGACCCGTAACCACAGGCGGATGTGTGGCACACGGTGGTGGCCACTAGCCTTCGCCAAACTCCTCCCGGTGGTTATGGGTCCCGGATCTGCGCTCCGCTTGTCCAGGACGACGTTGGGGAGGTAACTCGCTTCAACAAATCACATCGTGAGGTCCCATGCCCAGCTATCGCCTGCACTACTTCCCGGAATCCGGCAACAGCTACAAGCTGGCGCTGATGCTCACACTGTGCGGTGAGGACTTCGAGCCGGTGTGGACCGACTTTGCCGGCGGCGTCACACGGACGGCGGAGTGGCGGCAAACGATCAACGAGATGGGCGAGATCCCCGTGCTCGAGATCGACGGCGTGAAGATGACGCAGACCGCGCCGATCCTGCTGAAACTATCCGAGCAATATGACCGCTTCGGCGGCGCAACGGCCGCGGAGAAATTCGAACTGCTGCGCTGGCTGTTCTGGGACAACCACAAGCTCACCGGCTACATGGCGACCTACCGCTTCATGCGGACCTTCACGCCGAATGGCGACCCGCAGGTGCTGAAACATTTCCGCCGACGGCTCGACGATTTCCTCGGCATCCTCGACGGACATCTCCAGCACAATGCCTTCGCGATCGGCGCCAAGCCGACGGTCGCCGATATCTCGATGATGGCCTATCTGCACTATCCGAGCGACGAGCACGGCTACGATTTCGGAGAAAGCCATCCCGCCATCCATGCCTGGCTCGGCCGCATGGCCGCATTGCCCGGCTGGCGATCGGCGTACGATCTGCTGCCCGGGAAGCGGCTGACGCATTACGCGCCCTAACTGAAAGAGATTACGAGCGCGCCGCAATCCAGATCAGTGCGAACACCACTGCGCCGATTACGACGGCGACCACGATCGCCCAGGTGCTGACCCGGATGCTGCCGGTGATCTGCTTGGCTTCCTCGTTACGCGCGATCTGGCGATTGCGCTCCTTGTTGGCTTCGCTGCTGTCCGTCATCGGTCATCCAAATGTCGTTTTGGCTAGCGCGTCTTCACAAAGCACATGCCGATGCGGGTCGAAGTCGCAGCGGCCTGACAGGTCAGACCTTTACCACAGGTCCATGACGTAAAACTCTTGTCGATGCCGGCCGATCCCGTCGGCTGCAAATAACAATGGGCGCCCCAACCGTCCTGATACTCGGTTCCCGCAAGTTCGGTGCTACCGCGAAGCTGCGGCCGGCTGGCGAAGCCGCGCGAGAAGTCGGGGCGCCGGCCCTCGGCGAATGCGGTCAGGATATCGCGGCGGCGGACCTGGTCGCCGAAGAAATGCGGCGAGGCCGGCACGATGGTCGACGGCTTGTCCGCGAGCCAGTCGACGCCCGGGAAATGGAAGCCACCGATGCCGCGGGTCTGGTGGCAGCCGGCGCAGGTGATGTCGTTGAGCCGGCGCTGGAATCCCGCCACCGAGCGGACGTTCTGCAAGCCGATGCCACGCTCGGCGGCAGCCTTCAGCGCGCCGACCACGTCGCCGTCGGTAAAAACGCCATCGCCTTTGCCCTCGCCCTGCATCAGGCCGAATTCCGGCTGCAGCGCCGATGTGTCGAGGCCCGCCGGCGTCGGCGCGATCGCGGCTTTTGCGAGGTATTTTTCCGGGATCAACACCGTGCCGCGATCGAACTCGCCAAAATGCTCGGGGGCAAGCAGCCAGTCCCGGAAGTCGCGCTTGAGCGTGTCATCGCTGAGGATGCGATCGCGATCGATCTGGTTCTCCAGCGTCGACTCCTCGAACAGCCTGGTGTCGTGATTGTATTTGAACACCTTCAGGAGATAGTCGGTACGGAACTCGTGGCTCGCCGATTTCGGCATCACCGCGATCTGGATGTTGGTCTCGATGCGATCGACTAGCGCATCGTAGGGAAACGGAAGCTGCTCGATGAGCTTGAGCGGATGGTCGTTGGCGAGCCAGCGCCGCGCGATCTCCGCGCAAGCGAGTTGCTTTCCGCTCGGCACGGCCTGCCGATCGTCCCGCGCCTTCAGCACCAGGTTGAACGTCATCGGCAGGCGCGATGCGGTCTTGCCGCCATCCGGATTCGTCTCGAACCGGGCAAGACGGTAGATCAGCCGGATCTCGCCGCAGGAGGCCTCCGACACGTAAGCGCGATCCATGCGGTTGACGATGCCCGCCAGCACGAAGCGCGTATCGCGGGAATTGAGATTGCTGCGGTCGAACAGTTGAACGTCAAAACCTTCGCCGACGCCGATGGTCTCATCAGGCGCCTCCGCCTTGCGCCGCGCGATGTAGCGATCGAACTCCGCGTCGATCGCGGGGCGGATCTGCGCAAGCTGCGGCAACGATGCGAACAGCATGTCCGATGTGAGCGGGAAATTGGCGTTCCGATCCGGCCACAACAGGCGCGAGATCGTCAGTACATCGTGCTGATCGAGCTTGCCGAGTTGCTGCGGATCGGTGATCGCCGCGCCGCGCTCCAGGCCTGCGTTCTCCGCGGCCGGCAGCGGCAGCGCGCCGCCACACAGCACGAGGAGGGTAACGAGAATTCGCAAGCAGCGATGGCTCATGCCTCCACTAACACCGCCGCGATCGGCCTATTCAAGCAAAAAGGCGCTTCACATCGCGGTGAAGCGCCTTTCCTCAAGTTCGGAATCGCGCGGCTCAGCGCGCGACGATCAGGCCCTTGCTGGTGACGACGACCCAGCGGCCATCCTGGCGGCGGATCGCATCGACCCGGCCGAGACCCGGCACGGGGTCGCCGGCATAGACCTCATAGAGGCCCGAGCGGCCCTCGATCAGCGCGCCGCCATTGGCGATGTCGCGCAGGTGCCAGCCCTCGACCGTCGGCAGCCGGCCGATTTCGGGCTTCGGTTGTGTCGCGGCCAGCGCGGCCGCCTGTGCCGAGAGGGTTTGTGGCGGCGTGGCCGGCGCCGGTGCTGGCGTCGCGGCGGCGACCTGAGCCGGGGCGATCGAACCCGTGGTCTCCTTCGTAGCGGCGGTCTGCGCTGGCGCAGGAGCCTGCGCCGAGCGCAGCTTTTCTACGGCCTCGGACAGTTTTGCGAGCCTGGCGGCAGGCTCGGCTTGCGCTTTCTCGAGCTTGTCGAGGCGGTCGCTGGTCTTGTTGAACTGGCCGGTCGCGGACTTCGAGGTATGATCGAGGCCCGTCTTGAGCGCGACGACGTCGGCATCGATCCGCGCGACCGAGGCTTCCAGCGCGCTGGTGTCGGCAACCGGCGCCGGCGCAGCAGCCTGGTTCGCAGCGAAGTGCATGACGCCGGCGGTCGCGAGCGCGCCGCTGATCGCGCCGACAACGGCTGCAAGCGCCACGACGGCAGCCATCGCCGAGAACCGGCGCTTGCCGCCCGTATCCCTCGCCTCCGGCTTGACCTCGGGCTCCGCGCGATCCCAGGCGCGGTCTGAGGGCGCCATGACGATCAGCTTGCCGGGCTTCAACTCAGCCTTGGATTCGTGCGGCTCGGGTTCCTGCAGCTTGGGTTCGTGCAGCTTGGGCTCTACGTCCGGCTTGGGCTCTTCCGGATTGGACGCGTCGAGCTTGGGCACAACCAGCCTGGGCGGTTCAACCTTCGGCGCCTCGGCCTTGGGGGCGTCCGGCAGCGGGGCATCCGGCCCCGGCGCCTCATGGTCGGGCGCGATCGACGGGACGTCGGCGCGCGTCTCCAAGCTAGCCTCCGACGAAACCTCGGCGGGCTGCGGTTCAGCGGCCTGTTCGGGCATTGTTTCGCTCACGGCTCAAATACTCCAGTCAAGGTTGACCTTTTGGTAACTTTCATTGCTTGCGAAATCCTTACCCTTGGACCCGCTTACCGAAATTTTAGGAACTCATCCGGGGCCGAATTGGGCCGGGATCATGGAACCGGCGTGGCAGGCCAAGCGCAAAATTGCGTTCGGTACCGACGGGACGGCCCTCGACACCGGGCGAAGGTCTTGTTTGCCTGACGAAATTCCCCGGTTAACATGGCCTTAACCGTCCCATCAGCCACATGGCGCAAGGGGGTGTCATGGCGATTGAGAAGTGCATCAACGAGTTTGGCGTTGATGACGTCATCTTCGAGGAGGGCTCGACGGGTCGCGAATTGTTCGTCGTGCTCGACGGCCAGGTTGAGATCGCCAAGCTCAGCGGCGGAGCCCGGACTACCATCGTCAAGCTCGGCAAGGGCGAGTTCTTCGGCGAGATGGCCGTGATCGACGGCTCGGCGCGTTCGGCGACCGCGATCGCGGCCGCGCCGAACACCAGGGTGATGAAAATCAACCACGCCCGCTTCGTCTACCTCGTCAGCCAGCAGCCAGCGTTTGCGCTGATGGTGATGGACGCGCTCTCAAAGCGTCTGCGCGCGTCCAACGCAGTCACCTACCGAGCGGCGCAGCCATGAGCGATCGCAAGCCGTCTGCGTTTCCGATCCTGATGAAGAACGATACCTGTTCGCTGATCCAGGCAGCGGACGACGTCTACCAGATCCGCTTCAATAATCGCGCCGCCAACGCTCATCTGGTGCGCGGCTCGGCGCGCACCATTCTGATCGACGTCGGGCTCTCCACGAACTATCCGGCACTGGTCGAGTGCCTGAACTTCGTCGAATGCCCGCCCGAGAAGATCGACATGGTGGTGCTGAGCCACGAGCATCTCGACCATATTGGGGCGGCCTGGCACTTCAACGAGCGCCGCACCTATGTCGCCGCGCATCGGCTGGCCGCCAACAAGATCATGCTGCGCGACGATTTCTCGATGCTGCGAAAGATGTTCAACGAGCCGAACGTGCCGATCAACATCGACATCTGGCTCGAGGAAGGCAATCTGATCGACCTCGGCAATTTCCGCCTCAACGTGATGTACACGCCGGGCCATACCTCGGCCTGCATCACGCTGTTCGACCAGGACAAGGGCCTGTTGTTCGCCGCCGACACCCTGATGCCTGGCGGGGTGATGGGCGGCGTGTTCGGCTCCGGCAGCATCGCCGACTACATCCAGTCGCTCGAGCGCATCAAGGGCTTGAACACGAAGATTTTGCTGTCAGGCCACGGCCGCCTCTCCGACACTCCGCAGGACGACGTCCGCATCGCGATTGCGCGTTCACACGCGCTGCTGGAGGACACCTCGCAACTGTTCGACGCGCTGGACGCGCGCTCGAACTTCGAGCCGATCATGCAGTCGGTGCGGGATCTGAACAAGCTGGACGATTAGAGGGGCTCGCGAAGCACCATGCATTCATAATGTCGTCCTGGCGAACGCCAGGACCCATACCACGTGATCTATCGATAGAACTCCCCGGCCAGTTCCGCCCGCCTAACCAAACCCTGGGGTAATGGGTCCTGGCCTTCGCCAGGACGACCTCGGGGAGAGTCCGTCGCTTCGCGACGCCCCGGAATGACGGAGTGCTACATCACCACCGGCTTGTCCGGCAACTCGTTGGGATGCGGGCCATGCGGCGGGAAGTGTTTTGCGAGTTCGCGTGATACCGCTTCGATGCCCTTGACCACGCCATGCTCGAACCGGCCGGCGCGAAAATCGGCTTCCATCTCACGGCAGATCTTTTCCCAGCCCGCAGCGCCGACCTTGGCATCGATGCCGCGGTCAGCAACGATCTCGACGTCGCGATCGGCGAGCAGGAGATAGATCAGGACGCCGTTGTTGTGCGCGGTGTCCCAGATCCTCAGATGGGAAAAAACATCGAGCGCGCGCGCGCGCGCCGGCTGATTGCGGAACAGCGGCCTGCCATCAAGCGCCCCTTCGACGACGAAGCGGACCTGACCGGAATGGGTGGTCTCGCTTGTCTTGATCGCCTGCTCGATGCGATCGAGCACTTGTGGCGTGAACACCTGCTTGGCGCGCCAATGGTGCTGAACGAGATGTCTGGTGATGCGCTTGATGCTCATGGCCTACCAGCTCCCCGAGGCGCCGCCGCCACCAAAGCTGCCGCCACCGCCGCTGAATCCGCCGCTGTCGCTCGAAGAGCCGCTGCTCCAGCCGCCGCCCGAGGAGCCGCTCGACCAGGAACCACTCGACCACGAGCCGCCGCGCGAGTAGCGCCTCCCCGAACCGGATGTCGGAGCGAGATCGGCGATGAACGCCAGGATGAAGGCGATGGCACCGGCGCCGATCGCGAGGGCCACAGAGCTGGCCATGAACCAGACCGCCGCCGCAAACACGCCGCCTGTTACGACCGAGCCAAGCAATCGGCCTAGCATCGCGTGCAGAATGTTGCCGACAAACATCGAGGCAAACAGGACGAAGAAAACCGCAGGCACAAAACCTTCCGAGTCGCTGGTAAAGTTCGTGCTGCGCGCCGGCGCAGGCAACGGCTCGCCGTCGATCACGCGCATCATGCGATCGACGCCATCGGAGATGCCGCCGGCAAAGTCGCCGCTTCTGAATTTTGGGGTGATGACCTCGTCGATGATCCGCCGCGAGGTCACGTCGGTGAGCGCGCCTTCGAGCCCGTAGCCGACCTCGATGCGCAGGTGCCGGTCGTTCTTGGCAACGAGCAGGATCGCGCCGTCATCGATCTTCTTGCGGCCGACCTTCCAGGCATCCGCGACGCGGATCGAGTACTGCTCGATCGTCTCCGGCTGCGTGGTCGGCACGATCAGGACTGCGATCTGGCTGCCTTTGCGGTTCTCGTAGTCCTGCAAGCGCGAGCTCAGCGATGCGACATCGCCGCTCGACAGCGTGCCAGTCAGGTCGACGACACGCCCCGTGAGCTGTGGCACGGCGACGTCGGCGAGGGCCGACGTGAACACGAACACGAGAAGGATCGCCGCTAGCCACGACAATCTCGATGTCATCGTTCGCGAAGGCGGACGATCCAGTATTCCAGAGAAGCCAATGAGTCTGCAGAAAGACCGCGGCGTACTGGATTCCCCGCTTTCGCGGGGAATGGCAGCGGTGGGTGGGGCGCGCATCGGAGAGCCAACGGGCTTATTTCGACGGCGCAGGCGCCGGGTTGAAATCGACCTTCGGCGCGGTCGAGATTTCCTTCTCGTTCTCCACGCTGAAATTCGGCTTCGCCTTGTAGCTGAACATCATCGCAGTGAGGTTGGTCGGGAACGAGCGGATGGTGACGTTATAGTCCTGCACCGACTTGATGTAGCGGTTGCGCGCCACCGTGATGCGGTTCTCGGTACCCTCGAGCTGGGACATCAGGTCTCTGAACAATGCATCCGATTTGAGCTGCGGATAGTTTTCAGTGACGACGAGGAGGCGCGACAGCGCGCTGGAGAGCTCGCCCTGGGCCGCCTGGAACTTCTGGAACGCGGCGGGATCGTTGAGCACCTCAGGCGTTGCCTGGATGCTGCCGACCTTGGCGCGCGCATTGGTGACCCCAAGCAGAACATCCTTCTCCTGCTGGGCAAAGCCCTTCACCGAATTGACGAGATTGGGCACGAGATCGGCGCGGCGCTGATACTGGTTCACCACCTCGGACCAGTTGGACTTGATCTGCTCGTCCTGGCTCTGGATCGCGTTGTAGCCGCAATTGGTCAGGCTGAGGCAGGCGAACGCCGCCAGCACGGTCAGGATCTTGCGCATGAAATTTCTCCCGGTGGAATCGGGAGCCTAGATATCAGATTGCGCGCGCGGAGGACATGCCGACGGAGGTGGCCGGATCACCAATCAGTCAGAGCCGTAGCCCGGATGGAGCGCAGCGCAATCCGGGGAAAGCGATCACGGGCGATCACGGATTTCGCTGCGCTCCATCCGGGCTACGGGCTGGTGAAGCAACGGCGCAGACTTCCTCCTAACCCGCCTTCGCCTCCCGGATCGCCTGCCAGATCTTCTGCGGGGTCAGCGGCGTATTGAGCTGGGTGATACCGAGTTCGGCGAGCGCGTCCATCACGCCGTTGGTCACGCAGGGCGGGCCACCGATCGCGCCGGATTCGCCGCAGCCCTTGGCGCCGAGCGGGTTGGTGCGGCAGGGCGCGGAGTCGTCGAGCGTCACCTCGATCGGCGGCACGTCGTCGGCGCGCGGGATGCAGTAATCCTGGTAGCTCGCGGTGAGGAGCTGGCCTTCGGCATCATAGGCAACGCCTTCATAGAGCGCCTGTCCGATGCCTTGCGCGACGCCGCCATGGATCTGGCCGCTGACCAGCATCGGGTTGACGGCAACGCCGACGTCATCGACCGTGGTGTAGCGCACGACGCGGGACACGCCGGTTTCCGGATCGATCTCGACCTCGCAGACATGCGTGCCGTTCGGCCAGCTCGGACCGTCCACCTCCCCTTCGGAATCGACGCTGAGCTTTGCGCCGCTCTCCTTCTCCGCGATCTCGAACAGGCTGATGCGGCGGTCGGTGCCGACCACGGTGAGCATGCCGCCCTGATACTCGATGTCCTCGACCGACGTCTCCAGCACGTTCGACGCCTTCTCGCGCGCCTTCTGGATCAGGTCGTTCGAGGAGACCGCCACCGCCGTACCGCCGACGAACAGCGAGCGCGAACCGACACTGCCGAAGCCGGTCGCAAGATCTGTGTCGCCCTGCACCACGTCGATCTTGTCGAGGGGAATGCCGAGCGTATCGGAGATCATCTGGGTGTAGGTGGTCTGCAGTCCCTGCCCCATCGCCATGGTGCCGGAATGCAGAATGACGCGGCCCTGCGAGGTCGCGTGCAGGCTGACCTTCTCGGTGTGCGCGCGGCCGCCAGTCCATTCGATGTAGGAGGTCAGCCCGCGGCCGTAGAGCAGCCCCTTCTTCTTCGCAGCGCGCTTGCGCGCAGCAAAGCCATCCCAGTCCGCGAGCTTCGCGGCGCGGTCGAGCATGTGTGCGAAGGCGCCGGAATCGTAGACCTGTCCGGCGGCATTCGTATAGGGCAGCTGCGCCGGCTTGATGTAATTCGCTTTGCGGATCGCGCGCGGGTCCATGCCGATTTTTCGCGCAGCGGCGTCGAACAGGCGCTCGACGATGAACACCGCCTCGGGGCGGCCCGCGCCGCGATAGGCGCCGACGGGTGCGGTGTGGGTCATCACCGTCTTGATCTCGAAATGCACCAGCGGCAGATCGTAGACGCCGGTCTGCACGAAGGGACCGAGCACCAGCGGGATGATGTTGCCCGTGCCGGAGGAGTACGCGCCGGTGCAGCCGATCGACTTGACGCGATAGGCCAGCACCTTGCCCTTCTCGTCCAGCGCGAAGGATGCGGTCGAGGTGAGATCGCGGCCATGGGTGCCGCCGACGAACTCGTCGGTTCGATCGCCGCGCCAGCGGATCTTTTTGTTCAGCTTGGTCGCGGCATAGGCGACGATGCCGTCCTCCGGATAGAGGTTGGTTTTCTGGCCAAAGCCACCGCCGATGTCGCCGACCAGCACGCGCACGCTCTCGATCGGCCGCTTCAGCACCGCACCGGCGAGCACGTCGCGGGTCGATGCCGGCGTCTGCGACTGCACATGCAGGAGAAGCCGGCCGGATTTCTTCTCGATCTCGGCGATGGTCGAGCGCGGCTCCATCGCGGATGGCACGAGCCGCTGGCTGACGAGATCGAGCTCGACGACATGGGCGGCTTTCGCGAAGGCTTCGTCGACCTTGGCAGCATCGCCATAGGCAATCGCGCCGACGATGTTATCGGGCGCCTCCGGCCACACCACGGGCACACCTGGCTTCACCGCCTCGACGGGATCGACGACCGCAGGCTGCACGTCATAGTCGACCACGATGGCTTCGGCCGCGCTCTGCGCCATGACGCGCGAGGTGGCGACCACGGCCGCAACGGCCTCGCCGGCATAGCGCACGACCTCATGGGCGAGCAGCCGGCGTGGAGGCACCGTCATCGGCTTGCCGTCGGGACGCTTGAAGATGTTAAGCGTGGGAATCTCGCCGATATTGTCCTGGATCAGATCGGCGCCCGTGTAGATCGCGGCAACCCCAGGCATCGTCGCAGCCGCGCTGGTGTCGATCGATACGATCTTCGCATGCGCATGCGGCGAGCGCAGCACATAAAGCCACAGCGCGCCATCCTCCGGCTTGTCGTCGATGAACTGTCCCTTCCCGGTGAGTAGCCTCTGGTCTTCCAACCGCTTGACGGGCTTGCCGGCCCCGAAACGCAAATTGCCGGGAAGAATGTTCATTCCGCTTGTCCTCTAGGCCTCGAAGTGCGGCCGTCTTTTAGCGGATCGATCCGGGGCAGACCAGCCGCGGTTTTGGGCGGGACATCAACGATTCCGTCATGCCACCCGGCCGTCATTGCGGGGGCGCTCCCGAAGGGAGCGAACCCGGAGTCTGGAGGTCGTGGTGCGGGATTCCGGGTTCGCCCTTCGGGCGCCCCGGAATGACAACTATGAAAGATCGCGCAACGCCGCCTCGACGACCTTGCGTTGCTCGGCCGTCAGTGCGGCCTGTGGCGGGATGGGATCGCCGACGTCGTAGCCCTGGATCGCCAGCCCTGCCTTGATGCAGGCGGCGAGGTTGAAGCGGGCGAAGGCTTCGTTGATGCGCCACAGCTTGCGCTGCAGCGCCATGGCCGCATCCCAGCGCCCCTCCTTGCAGAGATCGTAGAGAGCGACGCTCTGGCGCGGGATGATGCAGGCCGGACCCGCCATCCAGCCAAGGCCGCCGATCAGCATCACTGCGGCCGGAATATGTGCGGATGCCGAGAACACGCGGATCTTGTCGCCGCAGCGGTTCATGATCGAGAGCAGCCGGCCGGTGTTGGTCGAGGCATCCTTGATGTAGCCGATGCGCGGATGCTCGGCGAGGCGCGCGATGACGTCGAGCGTCAGGTCAGAACGCTGGAATTGCGGATTGGTGTAGATGACGACGGGAATGTCCACGGCATCCGCGATGCTGCGGAAATAGGATTCGACCTGGGCCTCAGCGAGCGGGAAGTACGCTTCCAGAATCGCCAGAATGCCGTCGGCGCCGAGCTTCTGGTACGCCCTCGCCTGCGCGACCGCATCGACGGTCGAGGTCGAGGCAACGCCGGCCACCACGGGCACACGGCCCTTCGCGGCCTCGATCGTGGTCTGCACGATTCTCGCGCGCTGTGCGGCGTTGAGGTAGGCGAATTCGCCGGTCGAGCCGAGCGGCGTCAGCCCATGCACGCCGGCGCCGATCAGGTCGTCACAGACCCGGGTAAGGACGCCGGTACGCACCGTGCCGTCCGCATCGACAGGCGAAACGAGGTAGGGGAAGACGCCGTGGAAATCGGGCATGTCGGGCAACCGCGCGGCAGATGGGGCGTTACAGGTCCGCCCGTATGGTTTCGCGGGTGCTAACACGGTCCCGTGAGGCCGACAAGCAAGCCGGCCCGCCCGACAAAAAAGCCGCCCCGCCCGACAAAAAAGCCGCAAAACAACCCCATGCAAAGTAGGTCGGCCGGCTTGAGCTCTTACGAATTTTCCGAAATATCAGTTGACACGTCGGGCAAATCACCACCAAAATGTCATCGTCGGACAATCCGCGACAGGGACCGAGCGCGCCCACTCCGCCTCACCACGCGTATCGCACCACGCCCTTGCCGGCGTAGCTCGAGGTGACGTTCGAGAACTCGCCTTCAAATGTTGCGATGGCGGACCAGCCGGTTCTCCACTTCATTTCGACCGAGGCCGTGGTCAGAGCGGAGTCGTGCGCTTGCGCGGCGCCGTTCACGACGAAGCTGGCGCCGGGGAGCGCCTGGAAGGTGGCGCCGATGGAGCGGTCCGGGTTGAAATCATAAGCCCAGGCGAGGCGGCTGCGCAGCGTCAGCTCGCCATTGAACATCGCAAACGACTTGTCGGTGCGGATGCCCAATTCGCTGCGGGCGTCAGTGACGCTCTTGGCCGCGTAGTTGAGTACAAAATTCGACGTGCCGGAGACCACGCTCTCGGCATAGGCCGGCAGATCGAAGGTCGTGAACTGTCCGGCCGCATAGGGCGTGATGCCGACGCCGCCGATGACCGGCGCAACGAAGCGATAGCCGCCTTCCACGCGTCCCGAATACGCATTGGCATTGAACTCCGCGCGCAACTGGTCGAGGCCGACGATGCTCACCGTGCGGTTGGTGGTGATGTCCTGCCAGCCGTAAGCGAGGGCGCCGGTGACATAGGCCGGGCCGTCGGTGTGGCGGATGTAGGCGCCGGCCTGGAAGAGGTCCGACCGGCCGCTGCCCATGCCGTTGACGCCAAAACTCGTGCCGCCGCCGGCGAGCGCAAAGCCCGCGAGCGTGTTCGGCGAGAACAGATAGTCGGCGCCGACCGCCGTGCCGGCGATGCGGCTCGTGGTGTCGTTCGAGCCGACGAGCGCGTTGCCGCTGGTGGACTGCGAGCCACCAAAGCCCGCCGCCCACACGCTCCAGCGC
>NZ_JBANBJ010000101.1:0-25235 GCF_059803515.1 Bradyrhizobium sp. UFLA05-125
TTCACCTGCGCGCGATCAGATCAGAACGCTGCGCGGCATCAGATTGGAATAACTGCGCGCGATCATTGGAATCCGCATTCTTGTGCGCGCGCCCGTGCCCTGCTGGGGAGGGGGAGGTATGGCGAGCGCTGGTCGATGACCATTCATTGCCGGACTTCTAATCGCGCCTCTTGCTCGCGACGAGGCTAGCGATGAGCCGGAGATAAGCTGCTGGGTGCTCATCGCAGAGTTGGCGCAGCGCCTGCTTGCCATGTCGTCTCCAGACCGCAAAGAAGCCGGTGGTGAAGGAGTCGCTGGTAAAGGCTTCCCTGAAACAGTCACGCGGCGGCCGCCCCGGTCCACCAGCGTGGCCTTTGGCGAAGCGGCCGCGCACATCGCGCAATACGATCAGCCGTTCGGACGTTCCGGTGCTGGATGGCGCAGCGGAATCGGATGAAATGTGCCGCCTGATCCGTGCCCGGGCTGCGATCGCCAGTGCCCGCTCGATCTTCACGATGGCCCTCCACCGAACGCGATCTGACCAAAACCATTACGCAGCGATATCTTAGCACTTTCAAGCGCTTGGGACCAAAACACCGACGCTCTCACTTCGAGACCCGGGGCCTGGGCCCCGAACAAGACCGGCTCTCCCGTCGCTGAGAATGGCGTATCCGGCGGACAAGGCGTCACGTCGAGAAACAGTGCCGTCGCGATTAGTGTGCGCGAACGCCCCTCCAACCGCCGCCGCTCCAATGCGATCCATCAGATCGACCGCGTGCCCGAGTGCTAGACCATCAAGACTCTTGTGCTTGACTGAGGTCATGAACCCGAGCCTTCCGAGCAAGTATTTTTCGGCTTCTGCACCCAGAGCACTCTTTTCCAATGGTGCAAACGCCAAGTCGTGCTCGTCGCCGGCCGCAAAGCGGACGTTCAGTGCTTCACACGTCGAACATGGAGCCGCCAAGCGCCTCCATCCTTGACCAAGGGACCCGTGATCACGGCCTGGGGTAAGTCGCCGTTCGCGCGAACGCGGTTGAGCAGGTCACCATAGGCTGCGGTCTCGGTGGGCGTTGGAATAGCCGGCTGTCGCCGCGACCAATTCCACTGCAGCTTGTCCGAGGCGCCGAGCGCGCCGAGACCGATCGACCAGCCATTGCCGAACAAGGTCAACTGATGCCGCTCCATTCGCACGAGGCCTGTCAGGGATGCCTCGGCTCCACGAAAATCATAGCTGCCTTTGACCATGTCGCGGAACGTCGCGGCCCAACTATCCATCTCCGGCAACCGATCGCCCGTCAAAAAGACTTCGGCAGTCGAATCTGCAGCATTGGCTATCGCTTTCACCGTGTCGACATCTGTGAGCGCCTTGAGCGTCTGGTAGGCGCCACCCCAGCAGGCTGCGAGCCCATATGGACAGCGCGAAGTCAATCCGATCACCACTTTGGGGCCTTTAGCGCTGGCTTCGATACGTTGGTCGTGGGCAGAGAGAGGTTCGCTTGTCGGCACGAGCCCTTTTGCTCTCGCCACGCTGGTCCTCGCACGTGCGGTCTGCTCCATCTGCTCGATGTGGACAAAGCGAGCCTTGGACGGTATGCCGTTGGAGGTGAGCAGAAACAGCATGTAAACACTCGGTGGGCAAGCGGCGAGATCCGGCGGTAGAGTGATGTTGGCTTCTTGGCCTTGAACCTCGCATACCAAATCGATAAAGCGCTGATTGGTGTCCGTTGCGTGCGTAACAGAACCGGGTCTGACAAGACTGGCGCGGCCCGAAGTGGCCCCTGAAAAGCGCACGGTTAGCCGTGAGCCGAGCTGCGCGTGCTGCGGCGCATCTTCAATCTGCGGGCGTGGGCCGCGGAAGAGATAAGGCGGGCTAAAAATCTGGGCGGTCGTATGAACGTCTCTGGGTTCGATCGGCTGTCCGTTTGGAAGATATTCACCACCGCCAGAGCTTAGCACGCGTCCATCGGGAAGCAGCAAAGCTGTCGAATGATAACAGCGATCCTCGGCCTCTGCCGCGAGGGTCGACCACTGCTGCGTTTGCGGATTCCAGAGCTCAGCTTCGTGCACGGGCTGACCCGGACTTAGATCGTTGAAGCCGTCGCCGCCGCCACCTTTTGTGCCCCCGGTCACCAGTATCGTGCCATCAGCAAGCAGCGTCGCATTGTGCTGACGCCGCGGCCGCGACATGGGATTGGTCGCGTGCCAACAGGGATTAGCCGCGCCGAAGTCGATCAACTCGCATACGGCAGTTGGGATCTTTGTGCCCGGATCATTTCCACCACCGATGTAGATGATCTTGCCAGGCGCGTAAGTGAGCGAAGGGGCATACTGCCGGTCTCCCTCGACCCGGCTCGGCGCCTTGGACCATACGCCGGCGCCGCTCGGATCCAGAAATTGTGAGATTGGGTCGGTGCCTGAAGCAAAAATGCGGTCCCGTTCCAAGACGTGCAGTCGGGGATACAATGACAAAACGACGCCGTTCAGGTCCCGCCAGCCATCATCTTCGCTCCAGACCTGCGGGACGTGGTTGTTCTGCCAAGTATTCGGTCCGTCACGATAGCTTCCCGATATCACGAGAATGCTGCCGTCAAGCAGCGGGACCACGCTCGGGTACCAGCGGCCATGATTCATGGGCGGCAGAGGCGTCCAAGCATTGGTTCTCCAGTCATAGAGCGACGCTTGATTGACGCCGTCGCCATCGACGATGTGCCCGCCCGCAACAAACAACCGGCCATCGGGCAGAAAAGCGTGCCCTGAGCAGAAGAGATTGACGGACGATCCGTCTGGCATGACCGGAGACCGTGCTCTTCGGATTTGAAGGCTCGCCGGATCGAGCAGGTACACGTCACTCGCATGCTGGTCCATGCCACCGTTGAGATCGATCCTACGGCCCCAGAAGAGCACCTTTCCGTTTGGCATCAAATGCGTGTGGACGGGCACGTTCGGCAATTGAATGACAGGCTCCCACAAGCCTTCACTTGCATGCGCAGGATCATCCGAGCCGGCGTCCGCTTTGCATTCACAGGCCATGACCGGTTCCCCTTGTGCTTTCGAGGATCGCACCCTTTGCGAAGCCAGCGCGACTCTCGATCGGTTGTCACACCGAGATACATCCGCGCCCTAGCTTGATGCTGTCTCTCAGGCGTCGCAAGCCGAACGCCATTCGTGCGGTCAAAAAAGCTGTCAACCCAACGTTGACTCGCGGACGCCTCTTAAATTACGATGCGCGCATTCTTCGAAGTCATTATCGACCAGTTCGATTTGGAGATGGTCATGGCGGTGGAGACCGATTTTTCGTTTGCCCATGTGGTGCCTTCAGCTCCAAAAGGCCTTGCCGCTCCCGATCTTCTGGGCTTGCTAAGGCCCTTCGTCGGAGATCCTGTCGGCGGTAAGGATGCCCAGCGCTCCTGGAAAGGCTCCGGCTTCAATTTGATCTGGCGGCCGAATCTCATCGGCGAGTTCGGTCCGAAGGACTTCTTCCTGCAGCTGTTTTTTACCAGCGAGCAACTCGATTTCACCGAGATCACAGGCACGGGTATCGCAAATCGTTCGCTGTTCGAAAAGACCGTCGTTCTTGGCGGCGCCGCTTATACCCAATCCATCAAGGACAGCTTCGATCAATCGGGTCAGCACTTTGAGCCCGGCGTCTGGGCCCACGCACCGGTCATTGCCAATCCAAACGAACCGGCGACCGTGATCCGGATGGGCTCAATCCCTCATGGCACCACCATCAATCTGCAAGGTACCGCCTCGCAGATCTCTGGTCCCCCGAGCTTTGATCCTGCAAGCATCACGCCGTTCACGATCGGAAGCCCCGACGACGGACAGACCGGTCTTGTGCCTTTTGCCAATGAGGAGGATCTCACCAAGGACAGTCCGTCACGGACGGACCGCGCACGTCTTGTAGGTCTCAAGCCGGACCATCTGACGAACCCCAATCTTTTCCTCTCTGACGCGATCACCGGACTGAAGATCACCAACACGACAATTCTCAAATTGTCATCGGTTGCCCCCGATCCGGCAGTTCCAGACCCAAGGCCGGATGTTGGGGGAGGGGTTGCCAATATCGCGTTCCTCGAGGGCAAGGGAAATCCGCCGGCCGGCGGCCCGAATGGCGTCACTCAGACCGTCACCACGACGTTCTGGATCGAAGAGATTGACAACGGCTCGGGAGAGCCAGCTCTTCAATTGCAGTACACCCAGCGCGTGCTGTTGAATTTCAGCGGATTGAGCTGGCCGCACATCACGGTCGGAACGCTGCGGCCCGTCTAGGTTTCGATTTTTGAGCCTGCACACGTTCGATCCCGATGGAAATCGATTCAAAATGGATGATGCCGGACTCGCTGCAGGCATCTTAGAGGCTGAGGCCAGAAAAATGCGTCCGAAAATCCGCAGACACCTGGGCCTGTTGTTTGAAGAGGCCAAACTGGAGAAGATGCAGGCGCCGGTGAAAGGAAGGCCACGATGTCCCGTTCCCGTCGAGTTCACTCCACGTCGATATGCAGTTTTTCTTCTGCATGTTGCCGCCGAGATCGAGCACGCCTTGATGGTCCAGTATCTCTATGCGGCATTCTCACTCGGTGGCCCGAGGGTGCCGACGGACCGGTTCAGCGAGGTTAGCCAATGGCGAGAAGTTATCCTTGGAATCGCCAAAGAGGAGATGGGTCATCTGATGACCGTGCAGAATGTGCTGCGCTGTCTGGGCGGACCGCTCAACCTCGATCGCGAGGACTTTCCATGGGATAGCCAGTTCTATCCGTTCCCGTTCAAGCTTGAGCCGCTGACGCTGCAATCGCTCGCCAAATACGTTTTTGCCGAATCTCCGGCCGATTGGTCCGGCACCGAGGCGGATCAAGTTCGCGCCCTGGCCCAACAGGGTGTCGGTAACGCGCCAATCAATCACGTCGGCAGTCTGTACAAGACCATCGCGGACCTGATGGAAGACGAGACGATGATCAAGGACGCGGATTTTCGCGGCTCGACGTTCCCCTACCAGGCCAACTGGGACGAGTGGGGCCGCGGTTACACGGGAGGCGAGCGGGGCAATAGTACCGGGGCGGCCATGGCAGGCACCCCTGACGTTCTGTTGATGCCGGTGGTCGCCAGGACCGATTCATTGGTGGCACTCAGAGCAGTTGCGGAGCAGGGTGAAGCCACTCTCACGGCCGATAACGACGCGCCGTCGCATTTCACTCGATTTTTGCGGATTTACCGCAATTTCCCCAAGACCGGCAGCGGTTGGACGCCGAGCCGGCCAGTGCCGGTCGATCCCATCGTGCTTAGCGAAGGGCAGGGTGACGGAGCCGGCGGCGACCTGGGTGGCACGCCGATCACCCATCCCGAGAGCAAGCTCTGGGCGCATCTCTTCAACATCCGCTACGAAGCCTTGCTGACGAACCTGCTCCATACTTTCGAATATCCCAATAGCGTCACCGACGTCAGTCAGACGACGCCCAGAGGCCTGTTGCTGCATTCGACCTTTGGCGAGATGTACAACATCCGCGCGCTGTCGGAGCTGCTGGTCCAGATGCCGCTTGCGCCGGGCAATTCGGAGCTCTTGGCTGGACCGCCGTTCCAGATACCCTACACGCTGAAGCTTGCGGTAGATGCCGCGGACCGCTGGCGCAGACATATGGACCTGCTGCAAGTGTCGCTCGCGCTCGCGGATCGTCTGCTGGCGGTGCCCGGCCAGCGCCATGCCGCCTATCTGCGCAGCCTGCGCGAGGCCGACCGTCAGCTCATCTCAATGTTCGAGCAAATCCTCCGTCGACCGTCGGCCGCGCAACCGGCCGTCAGGCAATATTCCTAACCGGACGAGGTCCGTCATGCCGATCCTGGGCCTTCGCATTCTGCCGCCGTTCGCCATCGGGCGTTTCGGCTCCTCGCCAAATACTCTGGAGGCGTTCGAGCTGAAGCTGCGCGACGATGATCCGCTCGGATTCCGTGAAATCTTACCGCAGGCGACCCTGAAGATTGATCCGGTGACCGGCGCCGTGGTCGACGTCTACACGCCGCCGCATATCCAGTTCCGTGATGGCGAGCAGATCCGGCCCGTGGCGCCGTTCCTGGAAGTTTATGCGCAAACATCGGCCGATACGCTCGAGCCGCTGACCCTCAAACTGCTCGATGACGAAGGACTCGACGCCGGCGCCGTTCAATGGCAGGTCACGGCGGGCAATCTCAAAGTTACTCGTCAGACCGGGGATAACGACGACAAGGTGATCGCCCTGGTCGACTGGTTTAGCGACCACAGCGTTCACGAACTGCGTGGCGAGTGCAAAAACTTCCTGAAGGACAAATTCATTTCCTTTGGCAATGTGCGCTACATCCGTCCGACACCGGAACATCCGGAAATCCGCCTGCGCTTCACGCCGGCAGGCGGTCTCATCTACGGAGCCAGTAAGAAAAGATGGACACCGGTCGGGGACGGTCCCGACGACCCGGTGTTTAGGGATCATCCGGAGCGCATCGTTTACGATACAGGCCGCGGCAAATGGCGGGGCTTCCAGTCCGACCTCAACAGCGTGACCTTGACCAATCCGAGTGACATCTATGAGGGTTTCAGGCATCCGGATGCGCTCGCGACGAGCTGGGGCTATCTCGACGACGTCTGCGACGGTCCGGTCGCGGTGCGCCTGACGCTCAAGGACGGTGAGGTTCATACTGCGCGAGCCTGGATCAGCGCCGCGATGCCCGCCTTCGCGCCGGACTCCGAACCGGTGCGGACGGTGTCGGACGATCTCGAGCAGCTCATGCTGGGTCCGACAATTGACGACGACGAGGTATCGCTCGACGCCGCCGCGGAAATCGTCCGGCGTGGCCTGGAAAGCGTACGCTTGATGAACACCCTGGTGATGAACGGCAACAACATCGATGGTCGGGTCAACATCGCTCATACCCTGGTGACCCAGGATTCCAACGATACCGGCCGCGCCTTCGCGCCCATCATCGCTGCGTCACTCGTTGACAATCTTGCCGTCCGCAGCCTGCACGAGCGGGTATACACGGCGCTGAAAAGCGGCAGCGCACCGTGGTTCGATCAAGTCCTCCGCCGTCCGGAAGAGGTCGGCGACTTGTCCGACAAGGGCCGGCGAAAGATGCCGCCGATGTTGCGTGGCGCAGAGAGTCGCTGTCTGGCGCTGACCCGCCGGCAAATCGACAAGGTCGAGAAGGCCGCGACCCAGCCGTTGTTCCACAACCACGGCAAGCCAGATGTGGGAGACCAGTCATGAAGATCGATCCGCGGAACCGGATGGCTCAGCTCCTGCATCGGTCCACGGGAAATCCGTCGAACTCGCTGCCGAGCACCGCCATCTCAAACTGCTTTCCGGGACTGGAATTCGACTTCAAGGCGTTCTGGCGGCGTGCGTTCGTCGGCATCGTGCTGCAGGAATGGGACAACTACGTGGTCGAGATCGAAGATCCTCGTTACGACGGTCTCAAGCACCATCGGCTTCTCAAGGTGGACGGCAAAGACATCATGACGCGCGTCACCGGGCCTCATATTCCCGGCGGCGGCAACACCGTGCTGGTTGCCTCGCCGAACTCTGCCGGCACCCTGGCGATGGAGTGGTCGAACGCCCTGGCATTCGTCATGAGACGGCAGGGCCACGCGGTAAAGTGCCATTTCACCATGGAACCCTCGGACGCAATGCCCGAAATGCCCAAAGCGTCGACCGAACTGCTCGAGGTCGATTTGGTGGTTCGCAGAATGTTTGACGGCGAATCCGCAGCTCCCGCCAAGGATCTGCTGCGTCCCGGCGAACTGACGCAGGGCCTGTGTTCGCCCTGGCAACACGATTACCGCGAATGCGCCTGTTACTACTGGCCGGCAAGCCGTCCGGATTACGTCAACGTCGAGCCGACGCCGGACGGCTTGAGCCGGGGTGACATGTGGCTCGCCAAGGGCGATCCACGGCCCGGTGAATATATTCCCGACGACCGCGCCGACACGCGATTGGTGACTTACGACGAACTATTCGAGAATTGGGAAAAATGGCTGCGCTTCGCGATCAAGGGCCGCGATGCGGACCGGTCATGACGCTGTCAGAGATCAATACCCCCGCCGCCGGCGAGTCACACAACATGAGTCGCAGCGAGGCGCTCCACGCGGGATCACGACCGCGCTCGCGGCACGCGCATTGGCAAAACCTTGATGATGGCGGCCAGCTCCTGGTCGTGAACGGCAGCCAGATCTATGACGTCGATCGCGAGATCGTCGAGCGGCTCGACGCCGCCGCGCCGCTCGGCGATGCGGCCGTCGAACGCGTGCTGGAGGCGATCGGGGTGCTTTCGGCACCCCGTATCGACGACACTCAACTGGTTGCGCCGCCGCTGCACGCGCTTTCGCTCGCGGTCGCGCAGAAATGCAATCTTGGTTGCACCTATTGCTATGCCAGCCAAGGCGAATTCGGCGGCGCGCCGAAGGACATGTCCCTTCAGACTGCGCTTCGATCGGTGCAGTTCCTTGTCGATGGCGCCGAACCCGGAGCGCGGGTGAATTTGGCTTTTCTGGGCGGCGAGCCGCTGGCAAACCGCACCGTCCTGCGCGCCGCCACCGAACACGCTCTCGCGCTCGCCCAACGGCGCGGCATTGGCGCGACGTTCTCGATCACCACGAACGGGACCCTGCTGACCGAGGACGACGCCGCCTTTTTCGAGCGGCACGGCTTTGCCGTGACGATCAGCCTCGACGGGCTGCGCGACGTTCACGATCGCCAGCGTCCGTTCAGGAATGGCGCCGGCAGCTTCGACCGTATTATGGAGCGCGTCCGACCCTTGCTCGCCGCACAGCGGAAAATGCAGGTATCCGTGCGTGCCACGATTACGCCCGGAAACAACAACCTGCGCGAGAGCCTGGATTATTTTCTCGGCTTGAACTTCCACTCGGTTGGTTTCTCGCCGGTGCTGCATGCAACGGCTCGAAACCGGGAACTGTCGGCCCGCGAACTGGAGGATTTCCTGGCCGCGATGGTCGATTGCGGCGCCGAGTTTGAGCGACGGTTGCTGCGCGGCGAACGCTATGCTTTCACGAATGTCATCAATGCCCTGCGCGAGATCCATCGCGGCACGCACCGGCCCTATCCGTGCGGCGCCGGTGCGGGATATCTCGGCGTATCCGCCGAAGGTGACCTTGCCGCCTGCCATCGCTTCGTCGGTGACGAGGCTGGCCGGATGGGCAATCTCTCGATGGGAGTTGACCAGGCGGCGCAGACGCGATGGCTGGCCGAACGGCACGTCCATCATCAAGTGCCGTGCCGCGACTGCTGGGCACGTTATCTTTGCGCCGGCGGCTGTCATCACGAGGTCATCGCTCGCGGCCGGTCAGCCTGCGACTATATCCGGGGCTGGTTGCATTATTGCCTTCAGCTCTACGCGCGAATTTCCCACGCGTGCCCGGATTGGTTCGAGGCTTCCGCCACAACAAGGTAGAGCCGCAGCGAAGGAGTAGTACTTGCGCTGATGCCTGAATTCGCTATCATTCAATTCTAGCATGAGCGTGTAAATTGGCACATTCTGTAGTAGATTTTGGGTATTGGCGGTGTGGCCGACGTTGATGAAGTCCCGTGCTCCACTTTGACCGGTGTTTCCAGAACCGGCGAGAGCTGGAGAAGGAACGTTGACACGAAGATTGCCAGGAACGGCGGTCGTCTCGGCCCGTGACGGTTGGCGGCCGTCTGACCAGTCATCGGGTTGACCGATTCCGCTCAAACTGTATTCGGACGCCGGTATCAGCCTTCGATGCTGTGGATCTCCATGCGATATCCAAGACGCAGTTTAAGGTGAAATATTCGACCGGCCCCCGGCGACCTCGTGGTGAGGGTGAGAATTTTCAGCGGAGGTTGCGATTTGAGTATGCCACTTGAGAGCTCTACGTCCTCGATGCACCCGCACTGCATCAGCCAGTCCACCAGGTGCTTTATCGCGTTGCCGAAATTCGGATCAGTGTCCGTGTGCATCGATTCATGGGCTGACACCACTCCGACAAGGGTCGCCATCGCGACCTTGATATCGCCCTCATCGATGGCTCGGCAAAATTCATCACGCGCCTCGGACATCGCTCACCTCCGGCCTTGTCGAGGGCCACAACGAGAGATACTCGCTGCCAGCAGACGAAAACTGTTCGGACGATAACCCAAGCATAACACGGCCATTGTACCAGGGAGCAACGACGATGACTGATCATTTGGATTTGGATAAAGTTCCGACGTCCGACATCAGGGCCGAGCTGCATGCGAGGGCCAAATCGGCAGCCAAGAAGACGGCCACCCTCGACGCCGCCCCGGCATCTCCCCTTGCGTCCGCCTCCACCGGCGCACTCGTCAAGACTCTGCTCGACCAGGAAAAGGTTATCTACGGCGTAGACGATCGAAAGGATTTCTTCGAGTTCAAGTCCAACGCCACGGTTCGCGAACTCGCCAATTCCGTCACGGCTCTCTTCTTTGACACCGATGTCACCGATAATGGCGATGGCACATCGACACTGCGGACCCGGCCTTTCGGTCAATCCCGGGGATTGTGTTCCGGAGAGCGATTTTTCGATCAGCCGATTGGGGCTTTTTGCTCCGGCTTTCTCGTCGGCCCCGATCTCATCGCGACCGCCGGCCACTGTGCGAACACCGGAAACGTCACGACGATACTTTTTGTCTTCGGCTTTCGGATGGAGGATGCCAATACTCCGGTAACGCGTATCCCCAACAAGGACATCTATCGCGGAAAAGCTATGTTGGGCCGCGAAGAACAAGGTGCCGGAGCGGATTGGGGGCTGATCCAGCTGGACCGGCCGGTGACGGACCGGGCTGTTCTCCAGGTTCGCCGGACCGGTCGTATTGCGGACACCGCGGCGGTTTCCGTCATCGGGCATCCGACCGGTCTCCCGGTCAAATTTGCCGACGGCGCCAACGTCAGAGACAATACGCCGAGCGCTTTTTTTGTGGCGAACCTTGATACCTACGGTGGAAATTCGGGGTCGCCTGTGTTCGGCGCCAACCATGTGGTGGAAGGCATTCTGGTGCGCGGAGAAGCGGACTTTGTCTCGAACGGCACATGCAACGTCTCGAAGGTATGCCCGTCGAGCGGCTGCCGGGGGGAGGATTGCACGCGCATTGCCGAACTGATCGATCTCATACCGGTGGTGTGATGAGACCGTGCTCCGATTTGAGTATCTGTGCGGCCGCCTGACGCGAAGTCAGCGTCGGATCGGGGTTTGGTTTCCCATTCCCGATCCGGCGGCCGTCACGAACCCGGCGCGACCGGCTCGAGAATCTGGTTGTTCAGCATCCACGCTGCGGCGCGCCGAGCCTGTGCGGCTGGCATTTGCCTGGACCAGGCCGTCAGGATTCCCTCTAGGTCCGCGGCAAATGACACCGGTCGCAGCAAGTCGTCGATTCCTGCGCCTTCGAGGAAGGCGACTGGACGGCCCAGCGAAGGATGTAGCAATGCGGCGTGAGACCGAATTTCATCGCCGATGACGCATGGCTCTTCGATCAGCCGGACCTGATCCGAAACTCTGATGCGAGTCCCGAGGGAGATCGGATTTGATTTGATGACGGGAGGCAACGAGCTTCCCTCCGGCCGGTATTTCGCTCCAACGGCCCTGGTGGCCCAGAAGGAATGATCGCGAAATCGCTCGACTGCCGCATAGAAGTTCGACGACCATTGGGTGTGAGCGGCGACGGCCTCCTGACTTCGGTCGCGGTAGAAACGTTGGCATATCGCCTCGCGCTCCGGCCTCAACATCGTCGTATGCAGAACGAGCGCCGCAAAGAGACCGGTCTGCATTGCCTTCTCGACGCCCGTCGACGAAAGCGGATCCAAGGCGAAATTTGCCTCTCCGACCCGGATCAGTGCTTGGCTGATGGGATGTTGGTCGTAGTAAGCGCTGGCATCACAAAGGGTAGGCGGGTTCGCCGCCGGCGCGCTCGCCAAGCCCGCAAAGAGCTCCGTCTTCGCCAGATATGAACGCCAGAGCGTCTCTAGCCCGCCGGGCCGCAAATGCCGCATCGACACCGGGTCGAGGAAGACCATTGTGCTAACCAATCCGCCGGGTAGCGGCGCTGCCCAGCACCAACCATCGCTGAGAGCCTCTACCAGAGTTGTGCGCGGGAGATTGCGCCCATCAAGGTGACCGCAAAGCGCTACGGTTGGCGGAGAGAGCCGTCTTCGGCTGCGACCAAAAAAGCCTTTGCGTCCGGTTGCATCGACAACGAAGGTTGCGGAGAGGTTGTGTGGCCGTCCATCAACGGCGAACTCAATGTGCCAGCCGTCGGCTTTTTGGTTGGTGCTGCGGACCTGAGCCGGTTGGAATACTCGAGCGCCGGCTGTTGCCGCCGCTCGCAGCAGGACCGTATCGAACACGGCTCGATCGACCAGTAGTCCGGCGCCGCGCTGGCCTGCGGCCAATCGTTCGGTGTGGGAGGTCGCCCAGCGGAGCCGCGTCTCTTTCGGCTCGACTAACTCCAACGCAAGAATAGTGTCCCGTAAGCCCAGCACATCAAGGGTCGGGTTAGTCCCCGGCGTCAGTGATTCACCGACATGCGGACGCGGAAACATGCACCGTTCGATGATGCAGATGCGGTATCCGAGTTTTGCGAGCCGCAATGCCGTGACAGAGCCGGCGGGTCCCCCGCCAACGATACAAACGTCATACCTTGCATCCGAGTTCATCATTTCGCACGCGGACGATGGCGATCTACCCGCATTTTGTTCCTTTTGGCCGGATAAGCTATTCGCGTGATTGATCGCAGGTCTCAACAATGCAACTATAGGGTAAGCATATTGAGATTTCCAACTCCAGAATATCCGCTTCATTTCTCCGCGTATCAAGATTGCGCGCTCTGATTCGAGGTGACCGGGCGATGGACAAGGTCATTGTTTCTAATAAGAGTGCTTTGACGAGCAAGTATACGTCAGCGGGTCTTGCGAAGATCGAGGCCGCGGTCTCGCGCCTCGTGACTGCAGACAACGGTCGGGGAATCAAGACTGGTCAAATCTACATCGATGCGGCGAATGATATGACCGATGTCGGAGACCCCGTCGTGAATGCTCAGGACGAAACAGGAGCGAAGAAGGCCATCGATGCGATCGCGAACAAGTTCAATCCCGATTATCTGGTGCTTCTCGGCGGCCCGGAAATAGTGCCCCATATCAGCTTGGATAATCCAACACCCCAGGATGGGGACTTTAATGTACCGAGCGATCTTCCCTATGCCTCTTCCGCTCCATATGGCCGCAATATCGCGGATTTTCTTGGCGCTGGGCGGGTGGTGTCTCGACTTCCGGGGCCTACCGGAGACAATGATCCGGATTTCCTGACAAAGTTGCTAGACCGCTCCAGCGCTCATGCGCCCCGACCCGCCGACGATTACACGTCTTATTTCGCCATATCGGCCGATGCATGGACGGATTCCACCCGCATGAGCCTGAATCAGATATTCGGCAATTTCAAAGGGCTCAACCTCGCGCCCCCGGCGACCCATGCCGCCATTGACCCTGATCTCGCGAAGCGGGCGCATTTCATCAATTGCCACGGTCAAGCGCTTCAGCCGAAGTTCTTCGGCGAAAAGGACCGTCGGTTTCCGGTTTCCATCGAGAGTTCAAAGCTGGCTGGCAACATCCAGCCCGATACCATTGTGGCCGCCGAATGCTGCTACGGAGCCCAATTGTACGACCACGTTCTTGCCGGACGCGGTCAGCCAATCTGCCTCAGCTATCTAGAGAACGGCGCAATTGGATTCGTCGGCAGCACCAACATCTCCTACGGCCCGGCGACAGCGATTGGCGCCGCCGACTTGCTAACCCAGTTTTTCTGGATCAATCTGCTCAAAGGTCAGTCGTTGGGCCGCGCCTTCCTCCAGGCTAGGCAGGACTTCGTTCAGCGGGAGCGGATGTCCGACCCGGCAAATCTGAAAACCATCGGCCAGTTTATCCTGCTTGGGGATCCGGCTGTTCACCCCTGCTCTTTACCAGAACATCTGGCAGCCAACTTGAGCGTGGGGGCGGTCGATGCGACGATGCAACGCAAGGCTATCCGATTGGCCCTAGCCAGCAACGGCCGGTCGGTGATGGACTCGGCATCGATGATTGGGAAGCCGGTTACCTCGAGGAGCCGAGTCGCAGGACATTCCGATCTCCTGGTTAAGGTTCGGGAACTCGCGGGCCAGCACGGATTAGAGAATCCGGAACTCGCCTGCTATCGGGTTTCAGGCGGCAAAGCATTTATGAGTTCAGTCAAGTCGATAGCGGCCGAACCCCTGGTGACGATCGCAATCGAAACCAGAAAGAATGAGGACGTGCCGGAGGTCCGAATTCTGGTCGCTCACTCGCTTCGGGAGGATGGCGAGATTGCAATTTCGTTCTTGAGGACCTATGTCAGCCGGTAGGATGGGTATTGAGCCGGTTGATCTCGAAGGGGATGTGCGAATGGAGACGGTAGCTCCCGGCTCCAAGAGCGAGCGTTCGGCCGTTACCCTGCGGACTCCCGCGGGAAGTACCTATGTCCTGCAGACCCAGGACGGCCCGGCTTTCGGAGTTGACGAAACCTTGCAGGGACTTGTCGGCCGCCGGATCCAGGCGTCGGGCATCGCGTCCGATCAGACCTTGATCCTGAGAAACTGGATGCTCTTGGATTGATCCGGCCGATTTGGCGGCGGCGATCCTGTCGACATAGTTCCCAGCTTATGGAGTTTCTCTCTTCGGAAGCAGCGGCTGCATCGATTACGGCGGCGCGCGCAAATTCCGGCATTGCGAGGCCCGGCGGATACGCCATCGAGCTACTTGCTTGTTCAAGCTATCCATCGCTTGCATGGCGCGATTGATTGGCGCCCGTGACACGCCATCAGTCGTAGGAGGTAAAAAGGCCGTTGCAAGGAGTGCGAGCAACGAACCGGTTGTCCAGCTCTGTCACTCATAGTTTGCTTCTTTCCTCCGAACTCCGCCACGGTCGGCCGTTTCGGCTGCGGCGCCTTTCTGGTTTGTTCGCGTCGATACTGGATTGGCGTTTCGCGCCCTTGCATTCAGGCGCTTAGTCATGCGCACCCTGTTTGGATTGAGCAGGTGCATTCGGGATGGTGAGAGCGCAACCGGCGTTCTCATCACCGATAGTTGCCATGGGCCGGACCGCGATGAACCAGTAGATTCCGTCTGTGACCGGAGTCGAGCCAACTCGGTTCCGCAGCGCAACAAACAGAAGGGACGCCGGAGCCTCCTATGGTGGGTTTCAGTGCACTCATTACCGCCGAGTGCCCCAATGGCCCCGGCCTCCCGGCCGGGGCCGCCTTTGGCTAGTGGTCGGCGCTCAGGGCCACGCTATAGCTGCAATGATGGTCGGCGCAATAGATCAGGACGCCGCGCACGCCCATCTCGCCGAAGGTGTTTTTCTGGACACGCGCTGACTTCCCCTTCAGAGTGATCTCGACCATGGCGGGCATCACTGCTTGGGATCGGGCGGAATGGCGTCCGAAGCACGCTCAGGCAAAGAGGGCGTTTCCGCCGTCACGGCACCGTGCAGCTCTGACGCGGCAACGCAATCTCCGGCCCACAATTTGGTGCTTTTGACCGTTCCCACGAGCTTGCAACCCATTGGGGCCGCCGGCGGCTTGTGGGGCTTGCCGGCAGGCGTGGTGGGCACCGCAGTTTGAGCGAAGGCGGACGTGGAAAGGCCAATGGCAGCAGCTAAGAACAGCGGAGTCCTCATGATCATTTTCCCTTCCCTTGTGTCCGATCTCGATCCGCCGATAAAGGCTGAGCGACAGTTGGCGCAAGACGTTCGTCACTGAGCGACGAGATGAAAAAGGCCGCAGGACCCACCCCAGCTCCTGCGGCCTATCCGGGAAAATTGAGACGTTCTCAGAACGAGCACTACCTGCCCCGGTTATGATGATGATTCCAGATTTCCATTAGCAGGTTGAGTCTCTCTGTTCCAACGAAGGAATATGAGAAGCTGTTAACACCGGGCGCCAATACCGGCGGGCTTTTCCTTTGTCTTATTTCGAGGGGTTGCTGCTGTTGCGGCGACGGCTAGAGCTGAAAGCGCGGACCAGCGCGAGCGGGAATGGGCGGCAAAAGCGCCTACGTGAACGCGCTAAGATCCGTATTTGAACGATAGCTTGACCTTCGCGCGATAGGCTTCCACCTTTCCTTTCGGGTCCAGTTGCATATCGAGTTCGACGATTTCTGCGACGCGAACATCGCGGAGAGATTTGGAGGCTTGTTCGACTGCGTTGGCGGCGGCCTTCTCCCATGATTCGTCGCTGGTACCGATTAGTTGAATCACATCGTAGGTGCTCTCAGGCATGTCGTCCTCCCGTTGGTATGACGCACTCGATGCTCTCGGCCGCCTTGCAGCCTAACATCACCACATCGGTCCTGAAAGACTTGTTTGTCCCGGCGGCGTGGAGCGCGGCAAGCGGTGCGGAATAGCTCTGGACATTGACGGCGGCGCGCTAACAGCCGCTGGAGGCTTGTCTAGCGCAAGTGAAGGGGGACGCTTCCGGAGACCGTCGCCGCGTTCCACCAGGACAGAACAGCACTTCGTGGTCGTGGGAGCTCATCAAGGAACAATGTGACAAAACATCCAAGGATGCATCAGAGCCGTCTTTCCCCTCAGTCCGGTTGGAAACATTGGTAGTCCCTCTGGTTAGAGTCATCGGCAATGTAAGGGAGTCTCCCATGACGCGGCTACAGGAGAAAGCTCGAGCCAAGACCAAACGAATCATCGGCCAGATGGTCGGCGACGAGAAACTTGTGCGGGAAGGCATGGAGGAACAGCGGCGGGCGGAGACGAGTGACGACGCCGATCAGACACAAGAGCATCAGCGGCGGATCGAGGATCAACGATCAAGCGGACAGAAGACGCCCCGCGAGCGGCAAATGAAACGGCCTCAGCAAACTTGATACTGAGGCCAGGGGTCTGCACCGACGTTGAGGTTGCCGCACAAGTCTCGACAGCGCGCATTAGGCTATGTGAATCTAGTCCCAGTTTCCGGTACGGCCCCCCCTCTTTGTCCTAAGCCCAGCGGCAACGTCAGCTGGTCTCGCGCGCTAGGAACGGAAGGCCCTGTGCTTTTGTTCAATCGTCCAGAGCAAAGGAGGAGAAGGGCTATGATCGCTAACAGACTTATGATGTTGGGCGCGGTGCTCGCCTTCAGCGCCACCTCCGCGTATGCCGGTCCCTGCAACACGGTAAGCCGCGATGCTGGGTCAGGGAATGTCCCGGGCTATACCGGACAAACTACTGGATCCACAGCAACTGATTCCAAGCAGCACCCGCCCACATCTTCGATGAGCAAAGCCTCGGAGAATACCGCAACGTCGTCGGAAGACGCGCAGCGCCAGATGCAGAACCAGCCCGCCGCTGCCGACCAATCAAAGGCGATCCACCCCGCACCGTCCGCGCAGTCACCGGATCGGATGGCGGGCACGGCCGAGCAGACCCGTCCCGCGTCCCCTGAACAATCAGAGAAGATGACGGCCGGTGCGGCCGAGCAGACCCGTCCCGCGCCTCCTGAACAATCAGAGAAGATGACGGCAGGTGCAGACGAGCAGGACTGCCAGATCTTGCGGGCGATCATCTCAGTGAGGGGATCGTTGCAGTCAACAAGGCTCAGTGAGCGTAAGGCGTAGATATACGCCGCGTTTAGTAACTTGATTTTCTCTGGTTCCAACTTGCTGTCCGCCAGCAAGCGGTTGATTGGCATCTCCCTAAACTCGCGCCAGAGCACGTCTCGCAGGGACACCTTACATCGGTTTTGCTCCATGGTTTTCCGAACCTAACCAATGGTCACGCGCGGTAGGGTTCCTAAACACCTGGCGGCCTGCTCTCGCAGGAAGTCAGTCCGGCGCTTCACGCCCCTGGGTAGTCAGTTCGTATCGATCGCCGTTCTTCGTCAGCCAACCGCCCTCAACCATGCGGAGCACAAACGATTTCGCGCCAACTGGATGAAAGGCGCCCGGGTGATAAATCTGGTTGTTCCGCTCGACCAAGTAGCCGTAGAGCCGGACCTGCCGCAGAATCCTACGCACCCCTAGAGAAAGAACCAACATAACAATCTCAATCGTCGGTCCAAAAAAGTGTTCCTGCGAATGGCGAGACATCGCGGGGGTGCTCATTGCCGTACGCGGTCGTAGCTCTCGCTCCATCGAGTGGCTGCGGTTCTTCACCTTGTATGGGCTTTCCTTGTCAAGGGTAAACTTCCCCACACGCTGCTCTCTATCCACTTGTCGAGTCCCTCCGGTTGGTTGGGAGTCAGCGAGGCGCTTCCTTCGATTCTCGGCGTGAAGGGCCCCCTTCGCTTGGCCGCGCTGAGCGGTCAATCCCTGCAGCCCGCAAGGGGCGCGCTTTTGGCGCGCGGGATTGACGGCGAAAGCGCGTGCCGAGCGATAATGCGCCATTGCAAGAATGGCCTGGCGGCGAAGTTCACGATCTTCATCTTCACACGCCGTTGGCGTCGTCTTACCCGTAAGCATGACGCCACGTGTACAGCGGCATTGGCACCGGCGACAAAATCCGAGGCGAGCCCGCTATCAGGCCCTGATCGCGCCGCAGCCTTGTATTCGGTCGCCTTCGAGGATCGCACCATGATGCAATCATGCGCATCGGCGGCGAGCTCCGGGACGGCGGGTCCATCCTTGATCGCGGCTTGATAGGGCCGCTCGCGATGCTTGGAGTCCCTCAAGGCCCCATGCGGCAGGCTGCTCGGAATAGATCGGGGCTGCCAACTGATATTGGCCCCCTGAGCGGTTTTCGTGCGTTACAAGCTGGCGATCCGGTCCAGCTCAGAAGTGCATGGTCGACGAATGGCTGTCGAGACGGAACTGAAATTCAATGTCCCCGCCGCTCGTCTAAAGGCGTTGGCAAAGCCACGCTTTCGCGGCAGCAAGATCGGCGCGCCGTCCGAGCACGATCTGGTTTCGACCTATTTTGATACTGCGAAACACAAGTTGAAGCGCCACCGCCTCACGCTGCGCGTGCGGCGCGATGGCAACAACTATGTGCAGACTATCAAATCGGCCAATGGCGCCCAATTCGGCCGTAACGAATGGGAAACGAAAATCAAGCACAATGCGCCGGACTTAGGCAAGGTCGATGTCACGCCGCTGGAGCCGTTCACGTCCAAGAAGCTGCGTCGCAAGCTGAGGCCCGTGTTCGAATCTTCGGTCCACCGCACCACCCTGCCTTTGCGCATCAGGCGAAGCGACATCGAACTTGCTATCGATCGAGGGCACATCGTCGCCGGGCATCGTTCGACCCCGATCCAGGAGGCCGAACTCGAACTGAAGAGTGGTCGGCCCGTCGATCTGTTCCGTATCGCAAAGGAACTCGAGCGAAGGTCGCAGGCCGAGCTCGATATGCGATCGAAAGCCGACCTGGGATACGGCCTTGCCCAAGATAAGGAGCAGCAAGTCGTTTTCGCCGAGGACATTGAGCTGGAGCCCGACACGACCGCCGGCGAGGCGTTTGGCGTGATTGCTCGCGCTTCGTTCCGCCATTTCTCAGCCAATGCCGATGCCGTCCGCAATGGCGACGCGGAGGGCGTTCACCAGATGAGAGTGGGGTTGCGCCGGCTGCGCGCAGCGATCTCGCTGTTCTCGAAGGCTCTGTCTGGAGCAGGAACGAACCAGATCAAGCAGGAACTCAAATGGCTCACGAATGAGCTCGCGCCCGCACGAGAGCTTGATGTCTTCGTGAAGGAGAATATCGAGCCCGCCAAGCGCGATACCTTGCTGCGCAGGGGTGGCAAGGCCATCCAGAAGGAGTTTGCCGCAAGGCGAGACCGCGCCTTCGTACGGGCAAGAGAGGCCGTCAATTCGGAGCACTATCGGTCGCTGCTGATCGATACGCTGCAATGGATCGAGGCCGACCGAACGACTGCGACGGGATGACACGAAGACGCCGATCCGCAAATTCGCCGTCGGGCTGCTGCGGCGCCGCATCAAGAAGCTGCGCAAGCAGGGGCAGCGTCTCGACAAGATGCCTGCGCAGGAGCGGCACAAGCTCCGTATCAGGGCCAAGAAGATCAGATATGGGCTTGAGTTCTTTGAAAGTCTGTTTCCGTCCAAGCGCGAACAGAAACAGCTTGCTGGCCTGTCCAAGCATTTGAAAAAGGTCCAGAACGCGCTTGGCTCGCTCAACGATTTTGTCGCGCATCACGACATGGCCGTTGATGCTGCGCTCAAAGCACCGGCGTCACGCGGGGATGGGCGAGCGCGTGCGTTTGCCTCGGGCGTGGTGTTAGGCCGGGAGGATCAGGCGGTCAGGCCGCTGTTGAAGGTTGCGGCCAAGGAAGTGCGCGGACTGGAGGTGATTTGAGGGAGCAGCGTCGCGTTGCCGGCATTTGCCTTTCTCCGCCGTCATTCCCCGCGAGGGGAATCCAATACGCCGCGGCTTCTCCGTATTCGTCACTGTCTCTGGAATACTATAAGGACTTGGCCAGCCTGCTTTCTAGCCCTTAGTGGGCGCTTCGGGTCTCATTATGCAGCGCTCTCGTGATAAGGATCGCCCCGCTCCGGTTGACGGGTACGGGGTCAGCTTTGCTCCGGACAGCATTCGATCGTTGCGCTCTTTTCGGTCAGAACACAGACGTTCCGGCCGCGGAGGATCGGGATCAATCCCATCACATCGAACCTGGCGGTAGGTGCTGTCGGATGCACACCGAAGAGATCGAGCGTCGTCCAGCCGAGACGATCGGCGGTCGCGCCCCAGGTTACGAGGAAGCTCTCAGCGTCGGCGACCAGTTCGCTCCGCCACCCCGCAGATGTCCAAGATGGCGGTTGGCGCTCTACCTTGCTCGCTATCTCAATGTGCCGCCGGCGCGCATCCCGGGCGATGGCGGCGAGCCGCTCGATGATCTGCCCGCGGATCCGGAGCCGATCGGCGCCGCCTTGCTCGACGCCTTCGACCGGCAGCGACAGGTCGATCTTGCGGCGCCCCTAGTGACACGGCATCTCACGCTCGGCCATTCGCCGCAGGCGCTGATCGCCACGCTCGCGCATGCGGTGCTGCGCGAAGATGCAGGCATTCATGCGTATCAGATGCTGGAGGCGGGCGTCACGCAATTCGGCGCGTGGGACGACACGAACGCACGCCGGCACATCCTCATCGCGGTTGCCCGCTACCTGGCGGCGCATTCACCGACCGAACGCGCGGCAATGCAGACAGCCGACATCGCCCGCCGCTTGATGCAGGGTGGCGAGCTGCATCAAGGGGCGGAAGCGTCCTGGCGGCACGCGCTGGGGTCATCAAGAGCGGTCTGAGTTAACAAAAGCCTGCGCCGGCGAACCGAGACGCGCCTCCAATTGCTGTCTCGCGTTGGCTCCGCTTTGCCAATGAGTAAAGCGCCCGGATCATGTCCCGGATAGAACCGCGACTGCACGGCTCAATTGGAAGTCGTCCGATCCAGCGGTGGCTCCGGCCTGGACCTCGATCGTCGGCGTCACGCCCACGCCCTCCAGGCGCTCGCCATCGACCCGGACATCTTCGACTGCGAGTAGCAGTAAGCCGCTTCCGATGAGGAAGGCGGTGGCGGCAAGAACTGCGCCCTCTGTCCGGGAGCCGATGAGCTCGCCCAACCGGTACTTCTTGAAACCATAGGCAAGGACCTCCTTGCCGCTGCGCTTACCGCCGTTGATGAGCATAGCTACGGGCTTGCGCCACTTCACATTTGCGAATTCGCTGCTACCGCTTCGGTCGGTGACTTGCATTGTAGGCGCGCGGGCGTTGAACAGATCAAGCTATTCGGGCTGTGCGCCGCCCCAGCCATCCCGCAAATCCCAGATCAGCGCATCTGCGTCCTTGAGCGCACCTTGCGACAGCAGGCGTTCGAGGGGTGCGCTGATAGACTAGCCCGCATAGCACCAAACATGGACATAGCCGACGCGTTGTCCGTTTGACTCAATGATCCGCGCACTCGACTCCAACCCACGAAGGAACATTTTCGTGGGCTCGAGATCGACCGGCCTGACCGGGATTTGCATCACCGCGGCGCCGCGCTGCACCTCCAGGGCTACCGATTCGCCCACCTTCCCACGGAATGACCCAACCGGCTCAAATGCCGTCCCATCAGCCCCAACTATCTGATCTCCAGCACGGAGGCCCGCTTGCTGAGCCGGCGTTCCGTCTATGACGGCAGTGATCGTGTTATGGCCAGAGGTCTCAAGACGCGAAATGATACCTATGCCAGGGTACGATACGCGGCCCTCAGGAAACGTACGCTGCAGTCCCCGGCGTCGCAGTACGCCGGAAAAAATATCTGCAAGTTGATAATATTCCGGCTCATCCGGCGTATAGAAATGCGTGTGCGAAGCGTGCAACTCAGACAGCATCGCATTAATGACGCGCGCTAGGGAGTCCTCGGAAGTTGCCCGCTGAACGTCCGGAAGATATCTCTCCCGAACCGCCGGCCAGTCCAGTCCGTTGTGACGCGGATCGTAAAAGCGCTCTCGAACGTAGAGGTACCATCAGCGGGAACGTAGGAGTCGTTGGTTCCACCCCTTAGAGGCTCCGCGGCGCTCGGGGTCTTCGCAGCCACGGCACATACCGTCCCCATGGCAGCCAGTCGTAACAGTTGGCGACGCGAAGGCGATGTATCGATGGTTTCTTTCATCGTCTGATCTCGCGATAAAGCGCCTGCCAAGTACATCCGCCGGCCATGCGATGCTGGCTCGTTACCGAATGGTCCCAGCTAATTTAGTTTAGCATGAGGAGGAGGCGACGCACCCTCTCCAAAGCCGCTGAGGCGTCGGCCGCGCGGCGCTCGCCGGAGCCCGGCTTGGAGCCGGCCAGTTTCCTATGCACGTAGGGAGAATCGGTCGAACGCGCCTTGTTGGACAACACCGTTCTCGAATTTTGCAAAGAGAACAACGTGCTTTTGTCGACGTCCCTCGATGGTCCAGCCGACCTGCACAACAACCCGGCGCAAACAGTCATGAGCTGGCTGTTGCTGGAATTCGGCGAGCCAAGGAGATTCTAGGCCCCGACAGGGTTGGGGCTTTGATGACCACCACGGAGGCGAGCCTGGACCGCGTCGATGAGATCATAGATGAATACCTCCAATTGGGGTTGGATGGAATCTTCCTGCGGCCGCTTTCTCCGTTCGGATTTGCGATCAAGACGAAGCAGTTCGCCAAGTACGACGCGCAGAAGTGGCTTGCGTTCTACGAGCGAGGATTGCGCCGGGTGCTGGAGATCAACCGACAGGGCATTCCGTTCCGGGAGTTCTACGCGGCGCTGCTCCTCACGCGGATGCTCTCGGACCGACCCATCGGCTACGTAGATTTGCGCAGCCCCGCCGGCGTCGGCCTTGGCGCGCTGGTATACAACCATGACGGCAGTGTTTTCGCTTCGGATGAAGGCAGGATGCTCGCCGAGACCGGTGACAACACTTTCCGGCTTGGTCACGTCGAACACGACAGCTACAATTCGCTCATCCTGTCGGACAAACTGATCGGCCCGATTTCGTCGTCGCTGATGCAGTGCGCACCCGAATGCTCGACCTGTGTGTATGAGAGCCACTGCGGCGCGGACCCCGTCTATCATCACGCAACGCAGGGTGACGCCCTGGGTATCAAGCCTCTGTCGGCATTTTGCGCTCGGCAAAAAGGCATCATGGGCCTGTTGTTGGACATTCTGGAGAACTCTCCGGAAGATGCTGCCATCTTGCGACGATGGGCCGCCGCATGACCCTTCCTCTCTATGGCACTGCCTCGCAGAGCGTTGGATTTTCGGACAAGGCCCGATCGGTCCTCAGGCTCCGGTCGGTCGACAGTGCGGCCGAACGTCACGTGGCTGATTTCGCGATCGCCAGAACGCCAGACGGCATCCGGCGCGCGATAGAAGCCGATTGGCCGTCCATTCTTGTCGTCTCCGACGGCTCAATCGATCTACCGGACACGTTCACAAGACAGTTTGTCACGGTCCCCCCGAAATATGACTATCTTGCGGACGGCGACGTCATCGGCTTCGATCATGCGTCGCGGAAATTCCGCACGCTGTATCGCCGGAATTCGGCGCATAACTCTTTTCTGGTCACGGAACGGTGCAACAATTACTGCCTAATGTGCTCGCAACCGCCGAAAGATGTCGATGATCGGTGGATCCTCAGCGAAATCAAAGAAAGCCTGCCTCTCATTGACCCGGCAACCCGCGCGCTGACGTTTACCGGCGGAGAGACCTTGTCGGATTGGGAAGATTTCATCGCCGTCCTGAATGAGTGCCGCGACCGGCTGCCGGAAACCGCCATCCAGGTGCTGACTAACGGCCGGGCGTTCGCCGACTCCCAGATTGTCGACGCTTGGAAGGATATTGGCCACCCGAACCTGATGGCTGCAATTCCGGTCTATGCCTCGGTCGATCAGGTCCATGATCACGTCGTGCAGGCCAAGGGTGCGTTCGACGAGACGATCCTGGGCATTCTGAAGCTCAAGGACCGGGGACAACGGGTCGAAATCCGCGTCGTCCTGCATGCATTGACCGCGCCGATCATCGAGGACACGGGTAGGTGGATTGCCCGCAATCTGCCGTTCGTCGACCACGTCGCATTGATGGGGCTCGAAAACACGGGCTTTGCCATTGCCAACGATGCAATGCTCTGGATGGATCCGGTGGACTATCGCGATGGGCTCGCCGGGGCCGTCGATCACTTGAGTGCCGCTGGCGTCAATGTATCTATCTACAACCTTCCGAAATGTGTCCTCCCAAAATCAGTCTGGCCGCGCGCGATCCAGTCGATCTCGGACTGGAAAAACGGCTTCGTGGAAGAATGCAATCCGTGTGACGCAAAGAATACCTGCTGCGGTTTTTTTACGACCGGACGTCCGCGGTTCAGCCGCGGCGTACGCGCGATCACTTCCCAGCGAGACGAGCGGACTGCCTTGGATTAGCAGGCAACGGAGCCTGGAGATCGAACATGAAGATCGGAAATAGTCTCCTTATCGCTGCTGCGGTTGTATGCTGCATGTTCGCAGCTCCGGCCTTCGCAAAGTCTGCGAAGGAAGCCTTCCCAAGCGTTGCCCTCCGTAGCAAACCTTGGCTAGTCATAGGTTCTAACCGCTGCCCCACATACCCGCCCCCCAGATCCGCGGACCTTTTCCGGACCACGAGACCAGAAAAGACGCGTGAATGCGACATTTCGGCCAGTCGCCGACAGGGCGCCCTCGCGACAGCTTAGTCAATATTTAGCGTTTGCAACGACCCGGCCTACGTTAGGGAGCAAAACTTAGGAGACTTGCTGTGCCTTCTCTCTTTTCGACCCTTTCCCTTC
>NZ_JBANBJ010000102.1:0-24594 GCF_059803515.1 Bradyrhizobium sp. UFLA05-125
TAGTGCCGTAGCCGCAAAGCCGGGCTCCGACGCGGCCCGCCTTCTTGAGGTCCGGCGTGATAGTCTCGACTTGGACCACATGGAGCTTGCCGGGACGGGCCTTCACCTTCACGTCCTTGTCGTCGGACACGATCAGACTCACTTTCGGCTTTTTGGCCGGTGCGCGCGCCATGGATACCTCCCGTATTTTATGGACAACCTATGGTGGCACATAAAAAACGATCGTCAAGTCCTGTCTCGCGCGTCTACGGTCCAGCTCCCGCGAACGGCGCGCGTTGGGTGCGGGAGCGGCGGACCGAAGGATGGGCAATGAGCCAGCAGGATCTGAACAGACTCGATCGCGCAGCCGCGGGCCTGGCCGACCGGCTACGCACACTGCGCCTCGGGTCGCTCAAGGTGGCGTCGACCCTCGCTCCGGAGGAGCACTACAACGGAGGATGGTCCACCGAAGTCGCGAAATGGTCGGGGCACGGAGAGACGATCGCGGTCTCCTTGGATCGATATTCCCGCGCGCGGAAGCGGTCGTTTTGGGCGGGATTCTGGTCGCGAGAACTCGCACCTATCCGGCGGCTGCTCGTTGGCCTGCCGCTCGAGTTGCGACCGCGACTCCGGATGCTGACGAGGAAGGACGCAATTCCGCTGACGGATCGTAGCGGAAAGTAGATCTGGGTCTTGGCGCAGCCGTTGTCGGACGCGCACTTCGGCCAGCCGATCGCCGAGGACTACGGAAGCGAGTTCAGGTACTTTGGGGTGTACGACCGGTCGCACGAACTCGACCTGGATCGAACGCTCGGGTTCGTGGAAAGCGTAATCATCGCGCAGGAAACTAGCGCCGACGATGAGACCACCGACATCAGGCACATCGAGCGTCGGACGGACCTCGATGGGACAGAGAAGGAGACGCTCATCCAGGCCCGCCGTGGGCAAGGCAGGTTCCGCAAGCAGCTCGAAGGATTATGGGGGTGCTGTCCCATCTCCGGCCACGACCGACGGGAATTCCTCCGGGCATCGCACATCCTGCCATGGCGGTCCGCCGACGACGCGCAGCGTCTGGACCGCTACAACGGCGCATCCTGCTGTCGGCCAACCTAGTGCGCTGTTTGACAAGCACCTGATTTCGTTTGCGGTGGACGGCAGGCTTATAGTCTCAAACGAGTTGAGTGTGGAAGAAGTTCGCGAGCTCGGTCTGACAAAGCCGGTTTCCGTCGATTTTTCGGAGGCGCGCAAGGCTTATCTGAGAGATCACCGATCCCGCTTCGAGAAGAAGAGCGCTCGTCGGCGACAGAACCGAAGCGAAGACGGGTGACGGGAAGCCAATGGCGCGAGCTCGGCAACAGGCGGTCGAGGCGGACGTCCCCGCGTCGTCAACGAAGACGCCCCCTGTCGGCGGCTCCGGCCGGGACCCGCAGTTGGAGTGGACCACCCGCCGTCAAATTGCTAATGAACGCGGCGTGACCCTATCTATCGGAGCGTAGAGGCGACCGTCTCCGCCGATCTGAACCGGTCCGTCGCTGCGGCGTGCTCTCGCATCGAGGCGCTGCCAGCGCGCGCTCTCCGGATGACATCCTCATTAACCCCTACGAACCGGATCGAGTTCGGGATCGTTTGGTCGAACGTCCGAGCCTAACCGATCGGAAATGGCAGCACGCCAAGCGGCCCGACGGGTACGCCCAGATAAGTGACGGAGCCCTCGCCGTCCGCCCCGAGGAATGCTCCCTCCAGAGACCTGTTTCCGCATCCGCTCGGTCCCACGACCGAGACGAATTCACCAGGCCGCACATTCAGGGATACGCTCCCAAGCGCGATGAGGCTACCGGATCGGCTGACGAACGACTTCGACCCCCCGTCGACCTTGATCGACAGGCCGGTTGCCGTCCTGGCGGGAGAACTCATCGCGCGATCGTCTCCGAAAGATACGAGCCGCACACCACTTGGGCCCGAGCGAACGCTTGAAGCGACTGATTGCATGTAACGATCTCGCGTGGGTGTTTCGGCGCGCTGAAGGATCTGGCAGGCAAGACCGCTCGAGCAGGCGCGCGCCGTCGGGCTGCCGCTTACGTTCAATGCACCGCAAGCGTAAGGCCACCGAAGCAACCGTCTTCGAGAGGAGATCGCATTGGCGGCGGCTTGCTTTGTGATGGAAATTCCCCCCTAAAACAGCTTATATCAATTCGTATTGCAGGCTCTGGCGTTTCCATCGGTAACCGGAAGCTCAAAAAGGCCCGGCGCTACAGGCTTCCCATCAAAGAACACAGCCATCTGCTTTGCAAAACCGGCAGTGCTGTCAGATGCGCGCCGTTTCGCATTGATGATTTTGACGATGTTCCACTCGTCGTGCGATCCGTAGCTAAAGCTGACGGAGGCACGTAAGCCGTAGTAATTGCGAAAGGAGTGCTTATCGACCTTTGCCGCGAGGTCAGGTTTTGACTTGACGAGATTGTCGTAGGCCGTGTCGAGTTTCTCGAGATCGGCGTGACCATCAAGACCGAAGTGACGCGCAAAGTCAGATGGCCCGGCAAAATACACAAAGTCGAACGCGCCGAGACCTTCAGGTTCCTCGCCTTCGAGAATCTGGGTCCACATCCACATGTAGTCAGCGCCGTTGGCGTCCATAGGGAGCGAAAACTGTGGTGCGGCCGGGTTGAGTATCCATACGTCGCGCGGCCCCCACTGCTGCTCGATGCGTTCCTTGGCCTCTTCTGCTACGAGCGCATTGATTGCCGAAACTCCGCCTGCAATCCCGCTAATCGGAACGCTGAGATAGCCAATCGCCTTACCTTGTGTCCGTTGCCCGCTGATCAAGTTCCGTATCTCGCTAACGTGCTGTCTGATCGTGTCGTTTAGATAGTCGTGCGTGCAGTAGCAGATGCCATTTGTCGAGCAGGATGTGGTGTTTCCCGGGGCTGCTGATGCACCCGCGAGCGGAAGCGACAATGCCATTGCGGCCAATAGCGTGAGCGCCTTCATAGCGATAACCCGATACTCTGTTACTGGCAGGCTGCCGAGGACAGCGTCTCCTTGAGCAGCTGCGCAAGCCGTATCCCGGCAAGGGCGAGTTGGCGGTCAACGATCGGCGATGCTTTGGAAAAATACTGAACGCCTAAAACGCCGTCATCAGGAATGTCATAAGCAACTTCGTGTGCAAGCCTGTGCGCATCGACCGCCCAATCGGCCGGCGAGCCCCCCTTCAACTCGGCCAAGTCACGCCCCGGAAACCAGGTCGTTTCAAGCCGAACGACATAGGCGCCCCAATTGTAAACGGTGCGCATAATCAGACCGGTATCCCAAAGCGCATGCAGGTTCGTGGTCTGTCCGAAGAATGTCACCGGGACAAGATTGCCGCCTTGATCGTCTTTTCCTGTGTAGGCATCCCACCGATCCGATGCGTGCAGAGGCTGGTGAACATCGCCAATGAAATGAACAATGAACTTCAAAGCCTGGAGCCGTTCGGGTGCAGGTTTCGAGCAATCAGCAAGGACAGATCGGAAGCGCGCAATCGCCGCGATGACACAGTTGCCGTTTTTGCAATCAGCATCCGGATCGAAAGTTGTTCGATCATCCGGTATGTCCACGAAATGCCATCCTGCCGTATCCTTATGGTCGGCACGGTAGTCGTCAGCCCAACTGGCGATGGAAGCGAGCGTTACGTGGGGGTGATCAAGAGCAGGGGCTTCCAAGGCAAGCAGGGGCGCGATTTTGTCGAGCGTGGCCGTATCGAGCCGCCGCTGCGCGATCTCAGCGACGATTGCATGGCCTTCCTGTCCCCAGGACCAAGCCTGCGACACCGACATAATGACCACGAGCCACGCGAGCCAGATAGCTCTCATAGCTTTTCCCCACAGCCTGCCATTCGGTCTACCATAAGTCGGGAGCTGCCATGATTGCAACTATGTCCAGTCGAGAGACCGACAATTTTATTGACGGGTAGCACCGGTAAGGTCCTTGGTCGCGTTGCATCGGGTTCGGATCAGCCATGGTCGCTTGCCAACGCAGCTCAAAATAAGGGGTCGACAAACGACCTTTCAAACACAAAATGTGAGGGCTCTCGTGGAGAGCCTTCGACAAAGCCCCTCGCCATCAAGAGCTCTCGGGCATCGCGGACCAGGGCGGGGCTGCCACAGATCATGGCGCGGTCATGCTGCGGCTCGAGTTTCGGCAGCTCGATTTCCGTAAACAGCTTGCCTGACGCGATCAGGTCGGTGATCCGGCCGCGGTTGTGGAAGCGGTCGCGCGTCACGGTCGGATAATAGATCAGTTGATAGCGAACGAAGTCGCCGACCAGCCCGTCGCTTGGCAACGTTTCCGTGATCATGTCGCCATAGGCGAGCTCGGCGACGCGGCGGCAGCCATGAAGCAGCACCACATTCTCGAATCGCAGATAGGTTTGGGGATCCTTGATGACACTCAGAAACGGCGCAAGACCGGCGCCGGTCCCGATCAGATAGAGATTGCGCCCGTCCTTAAGATTATCAATGACCAGCGAGCCAGTCGTCTTGCGGCTAACAATGATCTGGTCACCCTGCTTAAGCTGCTGCAGACGCGAGGTTAAGGGATTGTCCAGCACCTTGATCGCGACGAATTCCAGCCGGTCTTCGTAATGAGCGCTGGCGATGCCGTAGGCCCGCAGCAGAGGTTTTTCATCAACCTCGAGCCCGATCATGGTGAATTCACCGCTGCAGAAGCGAAACGATGGATTCCGTGTGCTGGTGAAGCTGAAGAGATTGTCAGTCCAGTGATGGACGTTCAGAATGCTTTCCTGGTTGAAATTGCTCATCTCACCGCTCCCGCGAAGCTTGGAGCGCGATGCGGACCCGCAGCCGCTCTAGCGGAAAATTTGCACTGGTTTTCCAAATAGATGTTCAGTGTTCAAGTTCGGACCGGGACTTTTGGAAGGATGCCGGCTCAGCTCTGGCTTACATCGGCTCTCAATGCGAAGCGGCACTCCTGCCCGTCAAGCTCATGCTAGGCTAAACATGCTGACGGTGAATCGCATGTGATGGGCGCAATCATGCTTAAATTCTGCATTTCGTCGGCCTTCTGCGATGGATTTCACCGCACGCATCCTTCTCTGCTGCCGACCAGCAGTTCGGATATCAGTTTAGACACGAATATTTTAGGAAGCTTTTTCCCGCCTCATTTCTCACAAGCGGAGACCTCCTGTCGCTCCGCACCAAATTGGCCATGCCGCCAAAGACATACCGCCATCCACACGCAACCGATGGCCACCAGTGATCCATCTGCAATGCGCAGGGGCTGCGCGCCGAAGAATTGCGGAATGTACAGCGACATCCCGATGGCGAAGGGAACGCCACTTGCCTTCGGATAGCGACAGGAACGCCAAAGCGCCGTGGCAGTCGCGATTGCGGATGCGGCAAGAAGAAGTAGACCGGCGAGGAACATGATAAGGCCTGGGCCGGAGCGGATGATCTCGACCAGGCTGAGCAGTGAATCGGAGTGCCTCCGCAGCGCTTCCTGCCCCAGCGCGTGAAGACCATAGGTTTCGGCCCCGTAGAATGGCAGTGTAAAGCCTGTGCCAATCACGATCAGGACAAGGGCGACAAAGAACAGGCGCTCGGACTGTATCCCCAGTAAAGAGCGTTGCATTCCGAGCAGCCCAAGTGGGAGCAGCGCGAACGCCACAATGGCAATCATGTGCGACGCCAGCCATGCCTCAGACCCGAAGGCAGCGGCACCTAGCAGCGATCTTTCGTCCGAGAACGGGCGAACTGCCGGGTAGACTGCGAACAGAATTCCGGAGGCCACGAGCGCGACAGTGCCGATACGAATATGGTTGGCAAACATCGAACCTCCGGAAGCGATGATACAAACATGACCGCGCCGCGCATCAGCTACGGCTCAGGAATAACGATCTGATCAATGAGGCTGGGTGCCAGGCTCGGAAATCAGCGGAGCGCCCCCGATTGAAACTGGCCCTTCCGGTCTAGAAGGCTGGATGGCTCTCGCGGCCGGCTTCGAAACAGTACGGGCTGGCGGCGGATGAGGAGCTGCCGACGGAGGCGCAACGACGGGCGGATTCTGCAAAGACTCGATGTTCGAGGTCAGTGCAGCGATTTGATCCGAGATCTGTTTTAGACCCTCTTGCTGCGCACTCATGTTACGCTTGAGCTCGGTGATCTCCTCGCTTATCTCCTGTTGCCCCGATCTAATCTCTGAAAGAACCGCCTTGTCCTCGGGTGACAAGCCTTGCATTGGCAGGTTTTCCGGCGCGACTGACGAGCCGAGAAGCTTGTCTATACCGACCCCGAAATAGACTCCTCCCGCGCACAGCCCGAAAATAACGGCGAGGAGTCCAACAACCCACGGCAAGCGACTTGCCGGCTTATGCAAGACGGGCGGCAACTCAGAGCTGTTTGTGGGATCGGTCAATTTCATCTTCCTAGGCACGTCATAACGATTCGTTGCCTTTCGCGACGCGATAACAGATGACGGTCAAGAACTCCAGGAGGCGCAACCAGAGCACTCGGGAATTCTTGTGCATCGAGATCAAGGAGCGCGCAGCTACACATGTGATCATTCGAGCTGTAGATGCTTTCGGGCGCCAGAACTAGCTCAGCGCACAAATACTGCGTGCTCCACGCAAAACCGCACGATGCGAACGCAGTTGCTGCTCTAACTTTTCCCACGATGGAGAGGACCGTGTTGGCGGGCAATATGTGAGGTTACGCGGAATAGTCCCTCTTGCGCATGCTTGGCGGAAAGGGCGTTGACATGGTCTGTTAGGTAGACGTCATTGTCGGCCGTTGTCGCGATGATATAGCCCTTGAGATTGGATCGAATTTCTTGGCCTTCCCGATTTCAGCGATCGTGGGTTTGGTCGGCGGACAGTCGCGCTTTCCCTTGCTCTGTACGCCGGAGTCAGCACCGTTTTCCTTTTCCGTAGATGTCGACACTGTTTCGTCTCTGTACCGTGCTGCCGTAGCGCACGAGCTGGCCGGCAGCCCCAAAAATTACGTGCATTCGTCAGATCGCCGCGAGCGGCGGCGGACCTTGCGGCTCGCAGTAAGATGGTTCGCCGGAGGCCCGATGACGGGCTGCGCCCTTGGCGTCGATGATCTCGACCGCAACTGCGCTAATTCATCCTTTTTGCTTAGCTCAGGGAAGACGGAATGTTGAAGGGCTCCCTCATAGCGGTGCGCGACGTCACGTTCGATTGCCTCAGCGAGGTCCTCATCAAGAATACTGGATTTGGGCTGGCCCGCATGATCCGCGCCTGCCGGAATGACGATATTCGAGTTTTTCAGTTCTTCGACAACGCGCTCGGCAATCTCGCCCGGTATTGTGCGCTTCAGTTACCGAAGCGTGATAATATCAAAATGCTTTTCTTTTAATTCAGGAAAATCATCAATACGGCGCGTGAGCTCACGCGCGCCAAAAGCAGTTACGCGAAAAGCCCTTCTGCGGCATGTCTCTCGGAAATCGCATTGACGTGGTCCGTGACAGCGACGTCGTTATCCGCGGTGGTCGCAATAATGTAGGTCTTGAGGGCGGGGCGGAATTTCTTGGCTTCCTCGATCTCGGCATTAATTTCCGCAATCGTCAGGTTGGTCGGCGGCCAAATGCGTTTTCCTTTGCATTGAACGCCGCAGTCGGCGCCATTTTGCTTTCCGTATATGTCGAAGCCCTTTTGCCTCTGGCCGCTTCGCGCGTAACGGACGAGTTCTGGGTCGTTCCAAATCCGCGAAAAGAGATCGGCGCAGATCTCTTCGAATTTGTCCCAACTGGCCGGCGGATGAAGTTGTTCGTCAGACATGGACCGATTGTTTCGACTCACTATCTGGGGTTAGCGTAGACCTAAAGAACATTTTGAGAACAATTTCAATGTATTGGCGAAGATCGTTGCTCTTCAACCTGCCGAGAAGAGGACATTTATGAGGACTTTTGACCGCTCAATTTCTTAGGTGAAATTTTCATATGTATCTGATATACTTATGTTTATGACCAAAAAGCTAGAGGACAAAAAAGAGGACATTTCAGCGGCACTTGATCGCGACGAGCCGGTTTTTTCCATGGAACCGCTCCTTATTAGGGAGGATTCCCGCCACCGGGGCGAGTTGACCGATTTAGCAGTTGACCTCGTCGGCAAGTCGGCCGGTTTCAAGAGGAGCTTACCGCAAAGCCTCCTGGGGTCCTTGGCCGATCTCGTCCGAGCTATGAACTGCTATTACAGCAACCTCATCGAGGGGCACGACACACACCCGGTCGACATCGAACGGGCCTTGAAAAACGACTATAGCGCCGATCCCAAAAAGCGCGATCTTCAGCTTGAGGCCACGGCGCACATCGCGGTGCAACGCTGGATCGACGAAGGTCACCTCCGCGGTCGCGTTGTAACGATAGACGGTATCCGGGATATCCACCGTCGCTTCTGCGAGCACCTTCCCGACGCGATGTTATGGATCGAGGAGCCCGACACAAAAGAACGAATTCGTGTTGTGCCCGGCGAACTACGGCTTCGCGACGTCAAAGTGGGACGTCATATCGGTGTCAGCCCCGGCGCCGTTCCACGCTTTCTTGCTTATTTCGAGAAAGCTTACAGCCGTGTTGGAAAGGCCGACGCCATTTTAGCTGCCGCAGCCGCGCATCATCGTCTTTTGTGGATTCACCCCTTTCTCGATGGCAATGGCCGAGTGACGCGGCTGATGTCGCACGCAATGCTGTTGGAAGCGCTCGATACCGGGGCTGTTTGGTCAGTGGCTCGCGGGCTTGCTCGAAGCGACGGCGCGTATCGGCAGCATCTTACCCAATGCGACCTTCCGCGGCGGAATGACCTGGACGGCCGTGGCAACCTCAGTGAGGAAGCGCTCGCATCGTTCACGCGTTTCTTTCTTGAGACTTGCATTGACCAAGTCAACTTCATGGAATCGCTGATGCAGCCAGATCGGCTGCGCACACGCATATTGCTATGGGCGGAGGAGGAAACGCGCCTTAGCAAACTCCCCCCCAAAGCGAGCGCGGTGGTTGAAGCAATTCTCTATCGAGGCGAGCTTCCGCGCGGCGACGTTGCTAGTCTTCTCGATCTCACGCCGCGTCACGCTCGACGCATCGTATCGGAACTCCTCAGCCGAGGCGTCCTTACCTCAAGGGGCCCGCGCGAACCATTGCTGCTGGCTTTCCCTGCCACCCTCGCCTCGCGATGGATGCCGGGACTATTTCCGGAGCACACGACTAATGACTGAAAACGGCTTGAGCTCGTCTACGGACACAGAGGCGCGCAAAGCGGCTCTGGAGATGGTTGCTACGCTCGCTTACGTCAAGAGGATCGCCGCAGATCGCCTACTAAGACCCGCGAGAATCCCCGACAATCTCATCAAGTGCTTTCTGAAAGGCAAAGATGCGACAACGGGCGGAGCGCTCTCAAAGCGCCAAGCGGCGTCGCTGATCTTGGACGAACTTGCGCAGACCGGCCAAGATGGTGCCGTCATTCGCTGTCTGTTGAAGATCGCGGCTGATTGGACGGCGTTCGAGCTTGCCCAAGATGAGGACAAAGCCTGCGCCGTGGTTCAAAAGGCGCGGGAACTGGTCGATACGCTTGCCGAAGCTGATGCGCGTGAGAAGGCGGATCGCGATGCAAAGGCGACGGCAGTGGCTGCGCGCCAGCGCTGCGCAAATCACATGCGCGATCGGATGCAGATGAATCAATGCCTCGATCAGGAAGGTCTAGGACACCTGATGCAGTCGGCTCTGCCGCTTTGATCGACAAGGTTTCAGTGCGCATCGTAGGATTCGCTTTAATTCTCTAGCCTTGCGAATCCATCAGCGTGATTGTGATCTGTGCCGCTCGAAAGCATAGACCGGATTAATTCCGCAATAAGCGTCTGTACCGGACGCGCTGGCCATGCATTGGCCATAGCTCGAGAACTGGCAATTGCCCGGATATCCCCAGCTGCGCCCTTGCAGGCAATAAACGTCTTGTCGAGCGGCGGGCATGTATCCCGAACGATCACGCGGAGCGGCGATCGAACGCGACCCAGAGCCAACGAGCATGGGGACTGTGAGGATAACAACTAACAAGAGAAAGTAGCGCATGGGACCCTCTTGTCTAACTTAACTTTGGCGAAGCTAACGGATCCGACTTGAGTTTTCTTGATCTCAGTCAATCCTTAGCTACCGTTTGCCGGCCCCAACCTGAAGCCGCATGGCGCAAACGCTACTGTGACTTCAAATGAAGGCAAAGGCGAGCAGGCTCGAGCAGAGCAACGCAAGGCCCGTCGCGGTCAGCGCCAGCAGGCTACCGGAAATAAGGTCGTGATTGTTCATTTATTAGCCCTCAATTGCACAGCAAGAGGGAAAGCGGTGCCGTGGTTTGCCCGGTCGACCGCATGATAATCAATGATTATTCGAATCCGGCGCAATAATCCTGCTGTTGTCGGCAGGAGGTGCAGTTTTTCGGCGCGATCTGCAGTCGGTTTGCCGTTTTACGACGAGACCAGCGAGAATCAAGTTGAGAACTTTGCAGGAGCTGGCCAATCAAACACCTGGCCCTTCCGTGCCGATATTGTTCAGGCCCTATTCAACGCAGGATGCTATAAGCATCACAATTTCGATGCAGCTTCCGGAATGACTTCTTCGAATGGGCAGGCTCTTACTTTTCATTATGGCATTTGCAATCATGTTGGCGGCACCGGGCCGCCACCAAGATCCTTTCGTGCCCCGCGCGACCGAATCCATGCCACCGGTCAACGTGCCCTAGCCGGATCTGTGTGACCGCAGCGTTCCGAACTTGCATGCCTGAGCCTCAGCAGATGCGCGGCAGTTGCTCGCCCGATAGCCAGTCGACGATGCTGCCGCCGCCAAAGCTGGTCGCCATCTGCACGAAATGGTGGTCATCGGCAATTGCCTCGCCGATGTCGGCGGCATCGGAGCCGAGGGGATGCGCCCGCATGGCAGCGAGCACGGCATTGGCGACCTCGGGGGACACGATCGCAACCAGCTTGCCTTCATTGGCGACATGGAGCGGATCGAGCCCCAAAAGCTCACAAGCAGCGGTCACGCCCGGCTTCACCGGAATTGCCTCTTCCTGCAAGCGAAATCCGAGGTCGGATTGCTGGGCGATCTCGTTCAGGCTGGCAGCAAGCCCGCCGCGCGTCGGGTCGCGCATCAGGCGGATGCCGTGACCTCCGGCCTCAAGCATCTTCAGGACGAGGTCGGCCAACGCCGCTGAATCCGACACGATCTCGGTTTCAAAGGCGAGGTTCCGCCGCTTGGACATGATGGCAACGCCATGATCGCCGAGCGTACCCGAGATCAGCACGCGGTCTCCGACGCGCGCGTTCTGCGCGGAGAGATCGAGCCCGTCAGGCACCACGCCGACGCCAGCTGTCGAGATGAACAGGCCGTCCGCCTTGCCGCGCTCGACTACCTTGGTGTCGCCCGTGATGATGTGGACGCCGGCCGATCGCGCTGCTTTTCCCATGGACTCGGCGATCATCTTGAGGTCGGAGAAACAAAACCCCTCCTCGATGATGAAGCTCGCGGCCAGGTAAAGCGGCCGTGCCCCGGCCATTGCGATGTCGTTGACCGTGCCGTGCACGGCCAGCGAACCGATATTTCCGCCCGGAAAGAACAGTGGCGAAACGACGTAGCCATCGGTCGTCATCACCATGCGCCCGGCCCTGACGTCGAAGGCCGACTGATCATTGCCGCGTGCCAGCCATTCATTGCCGAAGGCCTCGTGGAACAGTCCCGAAATCAGCTGTGCCATCGCACGGCCGCCGGCGCCGTGAGATAGGTCGATGCAGCCGTTCCTGATATCGAGCTTGCGCTGATGTTTTCTCATGACGCTCGTCTCTGCCGATGATCGCGGAAGCGACCGTAGGTCCAATGCGCAGAGCAGGTGCCTTCGGAGGAGACCATGCAGGATCCCATCGGCGTGTCCGGCGTGCAGACCGTCCCGAAAAGCTTGCAATCCACCGGCTTCTTTACCCCGCGCAGGATGGCGCCGCATTCACAGGCCGGATTGTCGGCAACGCACAGCTCGCGCATGTCGAAGCGTACCACCGCATCGTATACGTCGTACGCGCGGTTCAGCTTCAGCCCGCTGTAGGGAACTTGACCGAGCCCGCGCCATTCGAACCGGTCTCGCAGTTCGAAAATGTTGGAGATCTCCTCCTTGGCGCGCAGATTGCCGTCGCGGGTCACCGCGCGGCGATACTGGTTTTCCACTTCGTGGCGATGCTCGTTGACTTGCCGGACCAGCATCAGGATGGCCTGCATCATGTCGAGCGGCTCGAAACCGGCGATCACGATCGGCTTGCCGAACTCCTTCGCGAAAAACTCGTAAGGCGCCGTACCGATGATGGTCGAGACGTGGGCCGGCCCGAGGAAACCGTCGATATTGACGCGGCCGATATTGCGGATGTCGGGGCTCTCCAGAATGTTCTGCATCGCCGGCGGCGTCAGCACGTGGTTGCAGAACACGCTGAAGTTCGAAAGCTGCTTTTTTTCGGCCAGACGTATCATGACGGCCGTCGGTGGCGTCGTGGTCTCAAAGCCGATGGCGAAGAACACGAGCTCGCGGGTCGGGTTCTCCTCTGCGATCCGGATCGCATCGATGGTGGAATAGACCACGCGGATATCAGCGCCGCGGGCTTTTGCCTTTAGCAGTGAAGTACCTTGCGAGCCCGGCACACGCATCAGGTCGCCATAAACGCACAAGATGACCTCGGGCCGCTCGGCGAGCCGGATCGCCATGTCGATCCGCCCTGCCGGCAGCACGCAGACCGGGCAGCCGGGGCCGTGGATCATCCGCACATTGCTCGGCAGCGTGTCCTCGAGGCCATAGCGCGAGATCGCATGCGTATGGCCGCCGCAAAATTCCATGAAACGATAGGCTCTTTCCGGAACGGCCTCGGCGCAGATGGCCTTCGCCAGGCCAAGCGCGATCGCCTTGTCGCGAAACTCGTCGACATACTTCATTGCGCGGCCCCCTGCACATCGATGCTGAACTCGCGCAGAAGGTCGAGCGTGCGTCTCGCTTCTTCCGGATCGATCTTGGTCAGAGCGTAGCCGGCGTGGATGATCACGTATTCGCCAATGGCGATATCCTCGATCAGCGCTACGGATATCTCCTTGCTAACGCCGTCGATGGAGACCACGGCCAGGTCGTCAGCAAGAAGCTTCGTGATCTCAGCGGGTATGGCGAGACACATCAGACGCTTCCTTCCAGGCCTTGGTGTTCGAGCAGCGACAGGGCCGCGATCCAAGCCTGCCCGAGGCTCAGGCCGCCATCATTGGGTGGCACCTGGCGTGGAAGCAATGGCTTGAGACCGGCGGCGAGACAGCCGCGCTCGATCTGCTGGGCCAGGATGGCATTAAGGAAGCAGCCGCCACTCAGGGTAACGGTCGTGAGGCCGGTCTGCTGCACCGCACGCGCGATCCAGTCAACACAAGCGGCGGCAAACGTGCCGTGGAAGAGCTCGGCTCCTTCCGTCGGATCGAGCGTATTGGCGCTGAGGTAATCAAGCAGCGGATGCATTGACAGCACGCCATCCTTGATCACCCAGCCACCGTCCGCAATGCGGGAGCTGCGCACGCGCGCCTCCAGCTTCAATGCCGCTTCGCCCTCATAGCTCTGAACGGAGGAGAGACCGAGCAGTCCTGCCGCCGCGTCGAACAGCCGGCCGGCGCTGGTCGTCACGGGCACGTCGGATTGGTCGAGCAATGCGGACAGGCTCCCGGCCTGCGGTCGGCTAACGAACCGGCGCGGAATCACCTCGCCGCGCCCCAGGGAATGCAGCACGCTCGCCGCCATTCGCCACGGCTCGCGGGCAGCGCGGTCGCCACCAGGCATCTTCAGCGGCGCCAGATGTCCGATCCGCTGGACGCGCGCTCCCTCGCAGAGCAGGAGCTCCCCGCCCCAATTGCCGCCATCGCTGCCATAACCGAAGCCGTCGAGCACAAGCGCGAGCGCCGATCCCTCGATACCGTGCTCCGCCATCACCGAGGCAGCATGGGCATGATGATGCTGGACCGCAATCAGCCGGTGCCCGCTCGCTTGGGCAAAGCGGGTCGATGCCATATTGGGATGCAGGTCATGTGCGATGACCACGGGCTCGACGTCCAGTGTCGAGGTCAGGTGCCGCACCGTTTCCTCAAAGAAGCGGATCCCTTGCCGGGTGTCGAGATCGCCGATGTGCTGGGAGACGAATGCCTCATCGCCGCGCGTGACCGCAACGGTCGACTTCAAAGCGCCGCCGACGGCAAGCACGGGCGGCACTGACCGCGCAAGCCGGACCGGTTCGGGAACATACCCCCGAGCCCGGCGGACGAACTGCGTCCGTCCTGCCGCAACCGACGCGACGGAATCGTCTGCGCGGATTACAATGTCGCGATCATGGGTGACGATGAGATCCGCAACAAGGCGCTGTTCTGCCTCCCGGTTGTCGATCAAAAGCGGCTCGCCACCAGGATTGGCGCTGGTCGTCACCATGACCCAGCTTCCGTCTTTGCGCGGATACCTCGAATTCAGCGCATGGAACACCAGATGTTGCAGCGGCGCGACCGGCAGCATGACGCCGATTCGCGATAGCTCCGGCGCGATAGCACGTGCAAGCCGATGGCGTGACGTCATCAGCACGATCGGCCGCGGCGTGGATTCCAGCAGGTCAAGCTCAGCCTTATTGGCTTCGGCGATCTCCGAGACCGCATCCACGAAGCCGACCATGACGGCAAAAGGCTTCTGGTCCCGCTGCTTCCGCCGCCGCAGGCACTGCACGACGTCATCGTCGCGGGCGTCGCAGACGAGCTGATAACCGCCGAGCCCCTTGATCGCGACGATCTTGCCCGCGGCGATCGCGGCTGCGACCTCCTCCACGCCACGGCTGAGCCTCGGACCGCATTGCGGGCAGGCGATCGCCGCGGCATGGAAACGCCGGCTCGTGGGATCGGCATAGTCGCTTGCGCAGGCCGCGCACATGGCGAAACGCTTCATCGCCGTGGTCGAGCGATCATAAGGTAGCCGCTCGGAGATGGTGTAGCGCGGCCCGCAATGGGTGCAATTGATGAAGGGATAAAGGTGGAAGCGGCTGCTCGGATCGAACAGCTCGCTCAGGCACTGCGGACAGGTCGCGGCGTCCGCGACCATCCGCGTCGACACCTTGCCCTGCTCGCTGGCACGGATGCTGAATTCGTCGCTCAAGACAGCACCGATGCTCTGGACGGAAATCTCATCGATCCGCGCGAGCGGCGGCTTGTCCACCGGCAGCGCGGCGACGAAATCAGACACGCGCTCGCCCTCGACCTCGATCACCACGCCGTGCGGATCGTTAGCGACGAAGCCGCCGAGGCGATAGCGTGCGGCGAGGCCGTAGACATATGGACGAAAACCGACGCCCTGCACGGCGCCGCGCACATGCAGGCGCAGTCGCTGTCCGCTCTGAGCCGTGGCCTCACCGTGCACGATCATCCCGCAGTGGCCAAATCGACCGGCGTCATCTTCGCCGCTTGCTTGCAGATCCAGGCATAGAATGCCGCGAACCCTTCACCGGTGCGCGCCGACACCGTCAGCACCTCGAGCCTGGGATTAACCCGCAGCGCGTATTCGATGGTCCTGGCGAGATCAAAATCGAGCACGGGAGCAAGATCAATTTTGTTGATCAGCAACAGGGACGAGACAGCGAACATGTCCGGATATTTGAGCGGCTTGTCTTCACCCTCGGTGGTCGATAACACCACGATCTTGCAGGCCTCGCCGAGATCGAAGGCGGCAGGACAGACGAGGTTGCCGACATTCTCGATAAAAAGGATGCCGGCGTTGAGCCGAGCCAGCCGGTCATAGGCCTCGTCCACCATCGCAGCATCGAGATGGCAACCCTTGCCGGTGTTGACCTGGATAGCCTGTACGCCGGTTGCGCGGATCCGCTCGGCATCGTTCGATGTCTGCTGATCGCCCTCAATTACTCCGATCGGAAAGCTGTCTTTCAGTTCGCAGATTGCGCGAACCAGCAGCGAGGTCTTGCCGGCGCCGGGGCTCGAGACCAGGTTGAACGTGAGCACATTGTCGGCATGGAAGCGTGCACGGTTCTCGTTGGCAAGCCTTTGATTCTTGCTCAGGATATCACGCTCGACCTGTATGATACGATCGCTGCTCGTGCCGGGCGCCTTCTGGCCAACCGGATTTGCGCCGCAATCGGGCAGCCCGACGTCGCCATGCCCATGATCATTGGCCGCACCATGGTGATGATCGAAATCGTGGCCAGGTCCATAAAGTTGATGATGACCACGATCAGGATGGTGATCATGCGCATGCTCGACGACCGACTTTCCATCACCGCAGCCGCAAACCGTACACATTAGTCGACCTCCAGTTCCTTGACGCGCATTTCTTCCCCGCCGGTTACCTGCAATTGATGGCTGCCGCAGGACGGGCACGGCTCATAGCGTTGTCTGATCTCGACGCTCGTCGAGCAGGCCATGCACCAGGCTATTCCGGGCGTCTCGACGATCTCGAGCCTGGCTCCTTGCGCGATGGTCCGCGCGGCGGCGGCTTCGAAGGAGAACGTCATAGCCGTCGGCGCGACATGGCTGAGCGCTCCGATCTCGAGGCACACCACCTTCACCCGGGAGAACGGGCGCTTGCGCGCCTCTTCCTCGACGATGCCGATGATGCCTTCGCACAGCGCCATTTCATGCATGCTCGACCTCGCGGAACCCAAGCTTGAAATCGACGCATGGATCGAACGAGCCGACGAGGGCGCGCACTGCGTCCTGTCCGTGCCGGCCGCCGGCCAGCAGCGAACCTTGCAGACTCTGGACCAGCGGTCCGCGCGCATGGAAATTCCATTCAGTGGGGGCCAGGAATTCGAAACGGGCGATGCAATCCTCGTGATCGAGAACAATGGCGTGGTAAAGTCGGCCGCGAGCGCATTCGACGGCTGCCGCCCCCCTGCCGTTGCCGAGGCGATAGCTCTCGATAACGCCGCTTTCCAGCTCTTGCTCACTGCCCTCAAGCCAGACGCAAAGTCGGGCTATCTCAGAAATCCGCGCCTTCAGGCGCTCGGCGGGGCCGGCGTCTTGCGGCAGACACGCCTCACGCATAACCCGGCGCGCCCATACGCCGGTCTCCGGAATGCGGCCGTGAAGATCGGGAGCCTCGGCGAAGGTCAGGCTGTCCGCCAGCATCCGCATGACGACGTCAAGATCCTCGGCCGCCGACAGGAACGACGGCTTGATGATCGAAAGCGACAGCGAATCGTCTTTGAGGCTCGCAAGATGCGTCGCCAGCGCGCTGCCGGTCGTCGGCGCCAGCTCCTCGCCCGCGATCCCCAATGTGTTGAGCCACGCTCTGATCTGCGACACGGCCTCGCTACGCGGTGGCTCCTCGCTGCGGCCGAGCGCGGTCGTCGCCAGCATCACGGCACGAACGACGGCGGCACTTCTGCTATCCAGTGCGAAGCGGCCGACGAAGAGGCCCCGCAACAGCTCAGTCAGACGCTCGGCAACCACAACGGTGACACGGCGCCGGAGCGTCTCGGCAGATGGTCGTTCGCGATATGCGGCCTCGACCGCCGACAGGAATGCCACCTGATGGGCCGTCGCGCACAGCGAGAACAGCCGTGGCAGCACGCCCGACAGCGATGTGACCGGCTTTCCCGTAAACAGGCGCGCCAAAGGTGGCCGGCTGCGCGGCAGGATCCTGACGTCAGCGATGGTGCGGCCGGCGAGCCAGACCGTGATGTCGATCTCATTGCGGAAGGCCAAACTCATGTGTGCCACTCCGTCAGAGCCCCCCGCAGGAAGTTACGCCGATCGATCGCGTTTATTGCGGGGGAGCTGCGGCGGACCGCCGCTCGCCATCGGGCCGCAGCATCGGCTCGGCCAGGGCGGCTTCCTCCGTCGTCGGTACCGACGCCACGTGGGTGACGGCGAACATCGGCGAGAGCAGCGAGCAGCTCGCGATCCGGTCGACGTCGGCCACCTCGCCGGAGGAGAATTCGATATTGCCCGCAGGAAAGCGGACACGCAGCGTCGAGCCGGCGACCTCCCGCGCAATTTCGCCCGCGGGAACCACGACAAGAGGGCACATGATGCCAAGATCGTGCGGTTCACCAGGCTGAGCCCGATCGGCGCAGTGCTACGCGCGTCTGCCAACCGCTTAACCCGCGCCACCGCGTCGACTTCACTGGTGGCGCTTACTGCGTCAAACATCATGACTCGATCGCCCATGAGCTTGGATTTTTGGGGGCGTCGCGATTTGCGACAGTGCCAGTCCTCCGGCAACGCCGCGAACGGCGTGCCGGGTGTTACCTGCACAAACTCGTTGCCGTGGGCGGGATCACAGGCCGTCCAGCGGATGCCGCATTCCAGCCGCGTGCCGTGGGCAACATCCTTGCGCACGGCAAGATTCTCGAACCCGTTCATTTGAAATAGGCCTCAATTATTTCCTGTAAGCGCGCGGCGGAATCCTGAAAATCCTCGTCGGCGGCAATCGCGACCAGCGGCACGCTGCCCACCTCGAGCGTGTCGACGATGATCGCGTCCATGGCATTAAAGAACTGCACCGACCAGACATTGCGGATTCCGGTCGCAAGCACGCGACAGGTGCCATATCCGCGCGAGACGAGCTGGATCGGCCCGTTCTTGATGGTCTCCTGGAGGAAGCTCATGTCGAACGGGCTCATTGGCAGCACCGTGAAATTGATGACTTGTGAGCGGATGCCGGGGCGCCAGGCCAGCGCGCGCTCGCGGATTTCGGCGAGCACCGGCAGCACGTTCATCGCCCCTTCCGGCGCGTGCCCGATCTCGAAATTCACAGCCGTGAGATCGATAGCCGCGCGTTTGACGATCTCGGGGATGGCGCCGACCTCGAGATATTCGGATGCTTTGTTCGTATCGACCCGCACGCGCCAGATCCCGGCCAACACCGATTCCTGGATTTGCGCCAGCGATCCGTCCGGCAGTACGACGACGCCGGCCACCTCGCCTTCGCCGAGCACATCGGCGATCAGCTTGCGTTCGAGATCGTTGAGATCGCCGAGTCCAAACGGTCGTGTCGGCGCATCGGCCTTTTGGCTGGCGATGGTGGCGGCGACCTTCGACAACAGCTCGACCGCGTTCGGGCAGCCCCTAGCCAGCTCCGCACTATCGAGTGACGCAAGCTTCGCCAAAGCGCCCCCTGCGGTCAGGCGGCCACCCTCCGCCTCGAGCCTCTCCTCGCCGTAGGTCGGCCGCGTCGCTTGGTCAAGCGCTGTGCAGAGGCGCGCCTTCATGGACTGACACCTTGCGACTTACGGTACGGGACGACGGTCTCTACGACTACGGTCACGCTTCCGCGCGATCGGTTCACGGGCGTGGAAATGTGATCGAAATAGATTGATCTTTCCCAGATTTTTGCGATCAGCCCAGATATCTTCTTCCTGGCAAGCAGACGCAGCATCAAATGAGCGCGTACGACAAAATGCTGATCGAGTTCACTGTCGGCCTCTCGCGCGATCACCTCGCCACGCAGCCGCCCCTGAAACTCATTGATCAACTCCGGCAGAGCGACGGCGACGTCGGTCGCCTCCGCAAGGCTTGCGTGGTCGCTCGCTGACGACAACTCAGATATTCTCCTATGCATGCGACGCCACGTTTTCAGATAAAGGAGCCATTGTCATGGACGGTTGAGAGTGGTCTTTCTGGAACGAAGACTTGTCTTCCAACGTCGCGACAGTCTCCATCAGCCCGGTGCGTGTCGTGAGGTTCGTCCCGGAATGCCGAAGATGGTCATTGGTCAGGTTGATCCGGAGGTGCTCGGGCAGGATCGGCTCTCGGCCGATCAGGTCGGCGAAAAAGCGGTCGCAATTCTCACCATTGAGCGCTGCGTCGATGCCTTCAATCGCATCGGCAATTAGGCGCGCCTCTTCATCCTCCAGTAGCCGAATTGCAGTATCGAGACAGACCAGCACCTTGGCATGGGCAGGCGGATTTGAGAGCAAGAGCACCGAGACACGCCGCCGCACGCCGCGAAACTCGCAAAGCGCCGAGATGCCGTCGGTTTCAATGACCGTCATTGGCAAACCAAGACACATCCGCGGTATCTCCGACAGCTCGCTGACCGTTCAGGTCCGCGCTCTCATCTCGTAATGAAGGTGATCGATACCGTTGGCGAGCAACCACTCGGATTCCCGCAACGGTGCGGTGCGCGGCGTCACCTCCGCGCCCCACTCAGTTAGGATGTTGCTGGCAAGTTCGACCGCAGGAGCGATCTGATCGCATACCGTTCGCGTCATGGGTCCACCCCAGTCATCGAGATTGAGCGGCTGGCAGCCGATCAGCACGAGATTTTTCGGGCAACGTCCAAGGAGATCAGTTGCACTGATAACTTCCTGAAAACTGGTATGATGCAGACTCATCTTCCTAGCGCCAGTGAAGCGCGGCACTTCCTCGTCGCGCACGAGCTTTAACTCTCCGGGCTTAAGGCCATAATCGATCGCGTCGAATACGATGAGGCAGTCAGATTCCTGAAGATAGTTTACGAGTTGAAGTCCCTGCGTACCGCCGTCCAGAATGGTGACGTTGTCGGGCACGGCATAGCGGCGATGAAATTCTTCCACGGCTCGCACCCCAAAGCCTTCATCTGCCCAAAGAATGTTACCGATACCGAGCACCAGGACGCGCCTTGGCTGCTGACATGCCGGCCCCGGCCTGCTCGCCCCAGAGTCACGGCGCTGACGTACACCCGAGATCATCGAGAAGATGATGCTCTGGCGCGACATGATGTCTTCGCGAATGACAGCATAGATGTGGACGATCAAGAATATGACCAGCGCCCACATGCCCAGATGGTGCCAAGTATGCACGTCCTGGCTGTTCGGCCAGACCGCGAAGACCCAGCCGAACAGCTTGTGCTGCCAGCTGTCGTTCCCGGCTCCTTCGGGCAAAGCCCGTGACAATCATGAAGGCCGCGAGCAACGTGAAACCCGTGAACATCGCGATCTGCGCCAGGGGATTGTGGCCGACATACATCTTCGGCTCCCGCTCCAGGAAGGCGTACCAGCGGATCTCGTGCAGCACATCCTTCCAGAACTGCTTGCGATGCACCGGAGTGTAGAATATTTGCCGGGAGTGATAGTTGCCGGCGAAGGCCCACAGGATGCGGGCGAGAAAGAATACCGCGAGCACCTGCCCCGCCGCGAAATGCGCAAAGCGGATATAGCCCATCGCGAAGGTTTGGGACGTCTCGCGCGCGATCGTTGGGAGCGGTGCTCCGATCAGATAGCCGGTGACCATCAACACGAGAATCGAAAACGCATTTACCCAATGGCAGATCCGAACCGGCGCTTCGTAGACATAGACGGCCCGGGCGACGGTCTGCTCGCCGGCGGCATCGGTCGCGATCGCAACAAGGTCCCGCTCGGTTTCCGCCGGGCGCGCAACTGCATCCTTCATGGCGTTCCTTTCTCCCTTACCGGGCCTTGACCGTCGCCATTTCGCGGCCATCTGGCGACATCACGTGCGTCGAACAGGCAAGGCACGGATCGAAGGAGTGGATGGTGCGCAGGATCTCTAGCGGCTGCTCCAGATTCGCCATCGGCGTATCCACGAGCGAGGCTTCAAAGGCGCCGATATTGCCCTTGGGATCTCGCGGTGAGCCGTTCCAGGTGGTCGGCACCACGCACTGGTAGTTGTCGATTCTTGTTTCCTTGATCTTGATCCAATGCGCGAGCGCCCCGCGCGGGGCCTCCGTGAAACCAAAACCCTTGGCTTCCTTCGGCCAGCTCTCAGGCTTCCACTTGTCGACATTTGCCGTCGAGGAGTCGCCGGCTTTGATGCGCGCGACTAGCTTGTCCTGGAAGTAGCGCATCTGGCGCGCTGCCCATTCGCATTCCAGCGCGCGTGCCGCGGTGCGGCCGAGCGTGGAGAACAGCGCGGTAACGGGAAGACCAAGTGTCTTGAGCAGCTTCTCGGTCGGATCCTTGAACTCGGGCTTGTTCTGCGCATACCCGACGATGTAGCGGGCGAGCGGCCCGACCTCGACCGCATTGCCGCGCCAACGCGGCGCCTTAATCCAAGAATATTTGCCACCCTCGTCGAGCTCCTTGATGTCGGTCTTGGTGCCCTTGGCGTTACGACCAAGCACATAGTTTGGCTCGGTGACGCCGTCCCAGGGATGCAGCCCCTGGGACTCGTCGGCATATTTGTACCAGGAGTGGGTGACGAACTCCTGAATCTGCTCGGGGTCCGCGTGGTCAATGGGCAGCACGTCATTGAGATTGCCGTTGATGATCACGCCCCGCGGCACCCTGAGGTTCTTCGCGGAATAGTCGTTGGCGTTCTCGGGGATGTCACCATAGGCCATCACACTCGTGCTGGAGAGGCCCCCGCCATAAAGCCAGTCCTTGTAGAATGAGCCGATCGTGAGGATGTCGGGCGAGTAGACCTTTTCGGCGAACTCAATGCAGCGGTCGACGATGGAAGAGACGAGGTTGAGCCGCTCCATGTTGATGGCACCGACCGCGCCGGTGCCGTCGACGTTGATGGCGCAGGGCACGCCGCCGACCAGCCAGTTCGGATGGGGGTTCTTGCCGCCATAGATGGTGTGGATCTTGACAATCTCCCTTTGGAAATCGAGCGCTTCCAAATAATGCGCGACCACCATCAGGTTCGCTTCAGGCGGCAGCTTGTAGGCGGCATGGCCCCAATAACCGTTCTTGAACGGTCCGAGCTGGCCGGACTCGACGAACTTCGTCAGCCGGATCTGGAGATCCTTGAAGTAACCGGGCGAGGACAACGGCCAGGACGAGACCGATTGCGCTAGCGCCGATGTTGCCTTCGGATCGGCCTTGAGCGCCGAGATCACGTCGACCCAGTCGAGTGCATGCAGGTGGTAAAAGTGCACGAGGTGGTCATGCACCTGGAGACAGAGCTGCATGATGTTGCGGATCGAGTTGGCGTTCTCCGGAATAGTGATGCCGAGCGCGTTCTCGACCGTGCGCACCGAGGTTAGCGCATGCGTTCCGGTGCAGACGCCGCAGATCCGCTCGGTAAAGGCCCAGGCGTCGCGCGGATCGCGCCCCTTCAGGATGGTCTCGATGCCGCGCCACATCGTGCCGGTGGAGACCGCGTTGCGGATCACGTTGTCGGAGTCGACATTGACCTCGACTCGCATATGTCCTTCGATCCGGGTCAGCGGATCGACGACGATGCGCTTGCCGGAATCGTCGAGTTTGAACCCGTTGGGTGTCTGGATGCCCATCGCTGCGTTTCGTGAGACCGATTATTGATGTTGGTTTGCGTCGTCGCGCTTGCTGGCGAGCTGTTTCACGGCCGTCACAGCCGCATGCGCCGCGACCGCAGCTCCAACCGCGCCCGCCGCCGCCATGCCGATCTGGTCGGCATTCTTCTCGATGCCGAACTGCTTGATGTTGGTGAGGCGGTCGTAGAACGACCCCTTGTCCCAGAAGCCCTCTTCCGAGCAGCCGATGCAGCCGTGTCCGGACTGGATCGGGAAGGAGATCCCGCCGTTCCAGCGCACCGTCGAGCAGGCGTTGTAGGTGGTCGGTCCCTTGCAGCCTATCTTATAAAGGCAATATCCTTTGCGCGCCGCCTCATCATCCCATTCTTCGACGAACTGGCCTGCGTTAAAATGCGACCTCCGGTAGCACTTGTCGTGGACGCGCTGCGAATAGAACATCTTTGGCCGCCCATGGCGATCGAGCTCCGGCAATTTGCCGAAGGTGGTGATGAAGGTGACGATGCCGGTCATCACCTCCGCAATCGGCGGGCATCCCGGCACCTTGATGACCGGCTTGTTGTTGATGACCCTGTCGATCGGGGTCGCCTGCGTCGGATTAGGCTTGGCCGCTTGCACGCAGCCCCAGGAGGCGCACGTACCCCAGGCAATGATCGCCATTGCGTCCTCGGCCATCATCTTCAGTTTCTCGACAAAAGGCTTGCCGCCGTGGATGCAGAACATGCCGCCCTCATTCAGCGGCGGATTACCTTCGACCGCGAGCACATATCGGCCCCTGTACTTGGCACGGGTATCCTCGAGGATCGCCTCGGCCTGATGTCCGGCCGCGGCCATAATGGTGTCGTCATAATCCAGCGAGATCATCGACAGAATGACATCCTTCACGAGGGGATGGGCAGAGCGGATGAAGCTCTCCGAGCAGCAGGTGCATTCGAGCCCGTGCATCCAGATCACCGGCATTCGTGGCTTTGTTTCGAGCGCAGTTGCAATGCGGCTAGCCGCCAGCGGTCCAAGCCCGAGGCTCGTCGCCGTCAGGGCGCAGAATTTGTGAAAACTTCGACGCGTGATGCCCTGTCGCCTGATCACGCTGTAGAACGTTTCCGCCGCCGCGCCCATGACCCCTCCCGTCTTCTGCTTTGACCTATCGATAGACGCACGGGCAGCAAGAAGCGGGCCAACCCCTCAGTCGCGCGAGCACCATCGTTTCCAATCTGGCGATCACGAGCGCTCTTGGTGATGACTTCACGAACCGGGCCGCCTAGACGACCACCTTCTCTCAGCCTGAAGCGGAGGATTTTTCCAGTCTCCGTTCGGCAGTTCATCGACATACTGGATGATCCGCGAGTACTTGTGCAGTGCTAGACCGCCTTGACGAAGGCCTTCAGCTTCGCGTCATTCGTTGC
>NZ_JBANBJ010000103.1:0-24145 GCF_059803515.1 Bradyrhizobium sp. UFLA05-125
CCACCGACAGCTCGAACTCTGGAAGCAGCACTGCCCGGAAAATTTCGAGAACCGCGCCGCGCTGGTCGGCGCCGAGATTGCCCGAGTCGAGGGACGCCCGCTCGAGGCCATGGACCTCTACGAGCACGCCATCGCGTCAGCACGCGCGAACGGCTTTGTCCACAACGAGGCGCTCGCCTATGAGCTGGCCGCCCGTTTCTACACGGCGGGCGGATTCCAGGAGATCGCGCACCTCTACCTAAAGAACGCGCGGGATGGCTATCTCCGATGGGGCGCCGACGGAAAGGTGCGGCAACTCGACCAGCTCCATCCACGGCTGAGGCCGGACGAGCGTGCGCCGGGTCAAGCGGGCATGATCGAGGCGCCAGTCGAAAATCTCGATCTCGCGACGATGATCGAAGTCTCGCAAGCGCTCTCTGGCGAGATGGTGTTGGAAAAGCTCATTGACAAGCTCATGCGAGCAGCCCTCAAGCACGCCGGCGCCGAACGAGGTCTTCTAATTGTCCCGCGAGATGATGAGCTGCAGATACTGGCCGAAGCGATCGCTAGTGGAGATGATGTAAAAGTGCATCTGCGGGACGGATTCTACAGCACGGCGGCGTTGCCGGAATCGTTGATTCGCTATGGAATCCGTACCCATGAGACTGTGATTCTCGATGGCGATTCATCTCAGCATGCATTTTCTGCCGATCCCTACATTCTTCAGAATCGTGTCCGTTCAGTTCTCAGCGTGCCGTTGATCAATCAGGGAAGGCTCACAGCAGTTCTCTTCCTTGAGAACAATCTGACACCGAACGTTTTCACGCCTGATCGCGTCGCTTTATTGAAGGTGCTCGCGTCGCAGGCGGCGATTTCACTCGAAAATTCGAGGCTCTATCACGACGTCGCAGATCGCGAAGGGAAGATTCGGCACCTGGTCGACGCCAACATCATCGGCATATTCATTGCCCGCGACGGTCGGATTTTGGAAGCCAATGACGCGTTTCTACGTATTGTAGGATATGACCGTGAGGATCTGGTCTTGGGTCGCGTGCGCTGGGCCGACCTCAGTCCCCCGGAATGGCGCGAGCGCGACCTGCTCACGCGGGCACTGCTGGACTCAACAGGGATCGTTCCGCCCTTCGAGAAGGAGTACCTTCGGAAAGACGGAAGTCGCGTTCCGGTGCTTGTTGGCGCCACGCTCTTCAAACAAGGCGGGGGCGAGGGAGTCGCATTCGTCCTTGATCTGACCGAGCGCAAACGGGCAGAGGAGGCGCTGCGTGACAGCGAGCGAAGTATGCGCTCTGCCATTGATGGGATACCTGGCTTCGTTGCGGTTCTGGCCCCGAATGGTGAGCTCGAAGCTGTCAATCGCCAAATCCTTGAGTATGGCGGTCGGTCGCTGGAGGAGTTGAGGAAGTGGGGAACAAACGGGACGATACATCCCGACGATTTTCCCAATGTCGCCGAAGTGTTCACAAAATCGATCGCCGCCGGGATGCCGTACCATATCGAACAACGCATTCGACGCTTCGACGGGGAATATCGATGGTTTGATAACCGCGGGGTCCCGCTTCGCGATAACTCTGGGCGTATTACCCGTTGGTATGTCCTCCTGACAGATATCGAGGATCGCACGCAGGCGCTAGCGCGATTGCAGCAGATGCAATCGGATTTCGCGCACATGAACCGCGTGAGCATGATGGGAGAATTGGCAGCCTCGCTTTCTCACGAAATCCTGCATCCGATCGCGACCGCCCGCAACAACGCCCGTGCGGGGATGCGGTTCTTGGAAATGAATCCGCCGAATCTGGGTGAGGCCAGGGAAGCGCTCGGTTGTGTTGTCAGGGACGCAGACCGAGCCAGGGATATCGTCGGACGGATGCGTGATCACGTCAAGAAAGCCCCGCCGCGAAAGGAACGCTTTGATCTCAATGCCGCGATCGACGAAGTGCTTGTATTGGCGCAAAGCGTGACCCAAAGGAATCGCGTTTCGGTCCAGACCCGGCTTGCGGATGGATTGTTTCCAGTCCTTGGGGATCGCGTTCAGCTGCAGCAAGTCTTGCTGAACCTGATTCTGAACGCGGCTGAAGCAATGGGCGCAGCCGAGGTGGGAGCACGAGAGTTGGTGATCAGCACCGAGCAAGGCCAGGCAGACGCCCTCGTGGCCGTACGCGATTCCGGGCCAGGCATTGATCCAGCGCATCTCGATCGAGTCTTCGACGCTTTCTATACCACGAAGTCCAGTGGGACAGGGATGGGGCTGTCGATATGCCGCTCCATCATCGAGGCTCATGGGGGCAAGCTATGGGCGGAAGCGAACGAGCCTCGCGGCGCCGTGTTTCAGTTCACCTTGCCGGCGGCCCAAGAGGACTCATGAATTCCTTTGGACCGGCGCATCGGGCTGCAGAGCCGAACGCAAGCAGCGTTCGAGATGATTGTCGTCCACTGGCTTGCTGAGGTAGCAAAAAACGCCATCCTTCAGGGCCCGATCCCTGACAACCTCATCGGGATACGCGGTAACGAGGATCGTCGGGATTGCGTATCCTGCATCGACCAAATGCCTGTGCAGCTCGATTCCGGTCATTCCGGGCATGTTGACGTCGGCGATCAAGCAGGCAGTTTCGGGCAACAGACGCGATGCCAGCAAATCGGCTGCCGACGAAAACGCTTCGACAGTGTAGCCCAGCAACATTACGATCTTTCGCATGGACTCGCGAAATGGCTGATCGTCGTCGACGATGGATATCAATCTATTGTTCGACATCATCGTGTCTTCCAGGCCCCTCCATACCGGCGAGGCAACACCTCGCGCAGCATGCAATGTCGTAGTGTCAGGGACATTCCCCAATAACGCAATGCCGTTACCGCTAAGCGATGGTTTAGGCTTTAGGCTGTTCGCTTAGGCAACGGATGCTGTTCATCCCGACCGTTTGCGGGTAGAATAGCGTCCTTAGGAAGAATGCGCTCCTCTAACGCAGTGTGCCAGGAATGGGCGACGCAAATCCCAGTGTCTTGGTCATCGATGACGATCCCGAGTTTCGCGCTTCGGTCGCGCTGCTGTTGCGGACCATCGGCCTGCACACCCGGCAATTTTCGTCCGTTCCCGAGTTTCTCAAGGTCGATCCGCCGGAGGGCCCTACTTGCCTCGTACTCGATGTGAGGATGCCGGGGCGAAGCGGTCTTGAGCTTCAGCGCGAGCTTACCGCTGCCAACAGGCAAGTGCCGATCATCTTCATCACAGCGCACGCCGACGTGGCGATGACGGTGCAAGCGATGAAGGGCGGTGCCTTGGAGTTCCTCACAAAGCCGTTCCGTGATCAGGACCTGCTTGACGCGGTTGAGGCCGGCCTCGCTCGTGATCGTGCCCGTCGAGAGAGCGAAAGGGCATTGGCTGCGCTCAGGGAGCGCTTCGACACGCTTAGCTCCCGCGAGCGGGACATCATGCTCCATGTCGTGGCCGGTCACCTGAACAAGCAGACTGCCAGCCATATCGGCATCGCCGAATCCACAGTGAAGGTGCATCGCACCAACCTGATGCGGAAGATGAAGGCGCGTTCGCTTCCCGAACTCAGCCGGATGGCGGACATGCTCAATGTGAGACTACAGTAGACGTAGAGTTCCTCAGCTGGAGGAGCATCCTCCTCGGCGTTCTCGCGCGAGGCGCTGTCCATCCGCGCAAACTGCCGTCTGCCGGATTTTGCTGCGCCGCTGATTTCCCTCCCTTACGTGCCCATCCGACCAACGGATTCGGAGCTGGGTTCGCCCTATCGCTTCTAAGCGATCGCTTAGCATAAGCGACCACAAGCGAACCTTACAGTACTTCCCGCGGAATCGACCGCAGCGCCCTAAGCCGCCATAACGCCTCACAACGCTGTTGTCACATACCGCCTACCAAGCACACGAGGTCGCATGCGCGGATTTATCTGGCGCCTGGCGCGTCCCGAATTCAATAGGAGTGAACATGGGTGAGCTTTTTCGAGTTTTTCTAAAATCGGGACTTAACGTAAGACACGCCGCTCAACGTCAGGACATGGACAACGTAATCTTCGAGAGGCGAACCGAATCCGCCGATGTTCTACCAACCAAAGTTTTCTTTAGACCGTTCTGTTTGCTCCCGACGCAGTTTCGCTTGTTGGAGGGTGACAAGGTGGTGCCTCTCGGAAGCCGCGCCCTGGAGATCCTGATTGCTTTGGTTGAACGCCGCGGTGAGCTTGTCAGCAAGCAGGACTTGATGGCTCGCGTTTGGCCCAATCTTTTTGTCGACCCCTCCAACCTCACGGTACACATGTCGGCGCTGCGTCGCGCATTGCGTGACGGCCGGGACGGACGTCGGTTCATCGTCAACATCCCTGGTCGTGGCTACCGCTTCGTCGCCTCAGTCGATGCGTCGGGAGACGAGAGCTGAGCTCGAATGGCAAGGCATCCGCAGTTTCGAGGAGGGCTTACTTTGGTCGCGACGATCGCAGAGCAGCCGTTCACTGTTGCGAAGATTCCGATCAATTCGTGGACCTTCGCCATCCGCGTTTGGCTGGCCATGATCCTGGCCTTGTTCGTGAGCTTTTGGCTCCAGCTTGAAGCGCCAGCCTCGGCGGCGGTTACTGTCGGAATTCTTGCCGAACCGACCCGCGGTCAGGCGCTGGACAAGGCGGGCTTTCGATTGCTCGGCACTGTTGTGGGCGTGACAGCATCAATCGCAATCACTGGTCTCTTCTCCCAGGAGAGAGATCTGATCCTCGCTGCATTTGCGGTGTGGATTGGCATTTGTGTCTTTGCGGCGAACCTTTTGGACGGTTATCGGGCCTATGCCGCAGTGTTGTGCGGCTACACCGTTGCAATAATTGCTACACAGCAGATCGACACCCCCCAGCACGTGTTTGAATCCGGAGCGGCGCGTGGCGCCGCGATCGCTGTCGGCGTTCTGTCGATGGCCGTCATAAATACGTTGATGTATACCCCCGACCGTCATCCGCTACTCATGGCTCAGCTCGCGGGGATTCGTCGCCGCGTTCGCGAGTATGCGAGCGCAGCCGTCCGCGGCGAACCGGGCAACTCGACGACATTCCTGACGCTACTTCGGGAAATCGTGGCGCTCCGTCCCGAGATCGCGAGCGTAGCTCCCGAGTCGAGCAGCGGCTCGGTCAGGAGTGTCGCCGCCCGCAGCGCAATGGTTGGTCTCGTCGCTGAGCTGCAGGCGGCTCGGGCCCTGAGCGTTGGCTCTGCCAATGTTGAGACCGAAGCTTCAGCATGGGCAGCCAGCGAATTGCTGCGTCGGGATGAAGAGGTTCGCCAGGATCTGTTGGCCCTGAGGTCGGTGCAATGGCCACTGCGAGCCTGGCGCGCGCCCTTGTATCGATCCTACAGAACTGCAGTTGAAAGTGGTGTCCGCGCCGCTCTATGGCTTGCAGTTGCCTCGATTTTCTACGTTTGGGCCGGATGGCCTGCGGCGAGCGTTTCGCTGTCTTTTGTCGCGCTGATTACCGGATTGGGGGCCACAACACCGAACCCGCGCGGCTTCACCGTCATCACGCTCGTTGGTACGCCGATCGCAGCTGCCCTGACCGGCATACTCGAGTTCATCATCCTCAATGGCGCCGACGCCTTTCCACTGCTGGCGATCGCCATGGCTCCCTTTACGATCGGTGCAGCCGTTCTCATGAAGTCACGAAGCCTTCTGTGGTCATCACTCGGACGCGTCAATCTGCTTTTCATACCGATTATCTTGGCACCGAGCAATCCGCAGACCTATAATCCGCAGAGCTTCCTCTTCTCCTCTCTATTTCTTGTCGCGGCAGCGGCGCTGCTGCTTGCGGCACAGACGCTGATTCCGCCCGTCTCCGATGACGAGCGCAGAATGCGGCTGCTCGCGGAGGCTCGCAGCGAGTTGCAGGAGTCGGCCCACCAGAATCGAGAAGCTCCGGAAGAGGCAACGTTCCGGGACGCTTCGCGAATTGGGCAATTCCTGGCCGCCGGAGGCGCGCAGGACAGTCGGGCCCTCGCGGAAATGCTCTCTTGCTTCGACCAGTCGGCGATGGTCCGTCTTTGCGAGGCGAAGCTGATGCAACTCGCTGATGGGCCCCTTGCAACATTGGCAGATGAAGCCCGCGCGGCGATCATCAACCGAGATATGCCGACCCTGCGCACAATTGCGCATCGGTTGCAGGAAACGGCCCCACAGAATGACTCGATCGAGGCAGATGTTGCTGCGTGCGTGATCCTAACAAGCAACATCGCCCACCGGGGCAGGGGCCTCGAGTCTCCTTCGGAGGCAATCTGATGGCACACACCTTTCCAGAGCTGGTGGTCGAAGGCGTCCTCTTCGCGCCGTTTGTAAAGTATTTGGTCGCAGCTCTTGTCCTCATCGTTGTCCTGCGGCCGCTTTTGCATGTCGTCGGCTTTGCGAAGATGTTCAGCCACGCCTCGGTTGCCGAGCTGAGTCTCTACGTGACCATTCTGAGCTTATTGGTGCTGTTGTTCTAGAGGAGGTGGCCATGGATTCGGCCGTTCATGATGAGGCTGTTCAGCAAGACGAGGTGCAGGCAACTGTCACGCGCTCGTCGCCGACTGTCGGTGACGCATCGGCTCGCCAAGCCGGTGAGTGCGACGACGCTGCGCGAAGGGTATCGGAAGCTTATCCAGAGAACAAACCGATCGTCTCGTCCTCCGGCAAGTCCGTGGTACGGCAGCGAGGTGGCGCCTTGCGTACCGCGCGGTCTCTGCTGCGCATGGTGGCCACAGCCTGGATCGCAGTCGTTGCGGTGCTGATCGCTCTCGTCACCTGGGATCATTATAATGCCGGGCCCTGGACACGCGACGGGCGTGTGCGAGTTCAAGTTGCAAGTGTGGCGCCGCAAATTTCCGGTCAAATCACGGAACTGCGAATCGTTGACAACCAGTTCGTGCACAAAGGCGAACTGTTGTATGTCATCGATCCCTTCGATTTTGACGTCGCACTGCGCACGAACAAGGCGGTCTTGCAGCAAAGGATGGCGGACCTCAACGTGAAGGATTTGCAGTCCGAACGTCGGCGACGCTTGTCGGATCTGGCGAGCAGCACCGAAGAGAAGCAGGTCTACGAGGGAAACGCGCTGCAGGCAAAGGCCGCCGTCGATTCGGCTCAGCAACAGGTACGGCAAGCGGAGATCAACCTGCGGCGCACTGAAGTGCGCAGTCCGGTGAATGGAATTGTGACCAATCTCTTGCTCCGGGAAGGGGACTACGCGCGGGAAGGCGTCAGCAATGTTTCGGTCATCGATACAGATAGCTATTGGATCGACGGTTATTTCGAGGAGACGAAGCTGGCCCGCCTGTGCGTGGGTGACCGTGCCGAGGCAAAGCTGATGGGCTACTCGGCACCGATCATTGGTCACATCGCAACAGTCACGCTTGGCGTCAGCGTATCCAACGCAGCCGCTTCCACGCAGGGGTTGCCAAACGTCGATCCGGTTTACACTTGGGTACGCTTGGCGCAGCGCGTGCCGGTTCGGATCGCGATCGACAATGTGCCGCCTGGTGTCCCGCTGGTATCCGGCCTGACCGCAACTGTCACGATCCGGGACGGCGACAACGGATCGTCCTTGCAAAGAGCTCGCAGCGAGCTCGAGACGAGCTTCTTCGGATTGATCGCCGAAGCTTCGGCGCGGCCAGGCTGCATTCCCAGCCCTTCGTCTCCGTCACCGTAAAGCGGTTATCTACTCTGGCCTTCGTACCGCGCCGTCGAAGGCACTTTGCGACCCTGAGATCTCGTACTTACTGGCCCCATTTGACGGAAGCTGTACATGACCCAGATATATTTTCTCTGCTCCAACAAAAAGAATGTTTTTGTCGATCGCGATCACTGCGGCGCCGAAGTGGACGATCTTGCTGAGGCGCGCGATCGTGCGACCCGTGTCGTGCAATCCTTCACCAACGAGCTCAACCTCGAGGATTGGCGTGACTGGGTCCTGCATGTCAGCGACGATCAGGGCGACGAACTCTTCGTTGTGCCCTTCACCTTCGTGCTCGGCAGGCCCCATTGAAGGTCGCCATAATCCTGCGGACCACATGGGTAGTCAGTAGGCCGCCATCGACTATTGCTGCACGAAGGGAAGGAGGTGCGCGTCATCGCGACCAAGTCGAAGCACTGGCATCCGGCTCGCATGCTTGAGCTGCTAGGAGTTCTTGTAGCCAAATCGCTTCCTGAGTCGCGGAACTGCAAAATCAAGGAAGGCGCGCAGCTTCAGCGGAACGTGCCGCTGGCTCGGGTAGATAACGCTGACCGGAAACGGTGATGGCTCATATGCATCCAGCAGAGTCACCAGCGAACGCGACTTCAGTAAGTCCTCGATGAGATACGACAACACCTTGCAAATTCCGGCTCCGGCGACTGCAGCAGCCGCCGCCACCTCACCCAAGTTCACAGCGAGACGAGACGGCACATCGATCGTCTGCGTCGCTCCGTTTCGGCGAAACTCCCAGGGAGTCCCGGGGTCGTAAGTCACGCAGTCATGCGATGCCAGATCGGCGGGTTTTTTCGGCACGCCGCGGGCCTTCAAATAGGCGGGGCTGGCACACACCACTCGGCGAATTAACCCGAGGCGCGTTACAATCATGCTGCTGTCTGCCAGCTCCCCGATGCGCACGGCGACATCGACGTGCTCTTCCACTAGGTTCACGTATCGATCCCTCAGTTGCAGTCGCACCCGGATGTCCGGAAACGCGCGCTGGAATTCCGCGACAATGGGCAGAACGTGGCTGCGACCCAGGACTGCGGGCGCCGTGATGATCAGCTCGCCCTGAGGGGCGCGATATTCGCCAGACGCCGTGCGCTCGACTTCCGCGATCTCTTCCATGATCCGACGACATGAATCGACGTAGCTGCGCCCCGCGTCGGTCAACACCGCTTTGCGTTGACCCCGGTTGAGCAGCCGGACATGCAAGTGCTCTTCCAGCTCCGCAACCCGACGACTGACCGTCGCCAAGGGAATCCTGAGGTGGCGGCTGGCGGCAGAGAGACTCCCGGTATCGACCGCAGCCAGCAGGATGGTCATCGCCTCCAGTCGATCCATGGCGTTCCTTCCACCAATGAAAGGGTGCTTCCCGAAACTACCATCTACTTAGCCGTTTTGGGAGGTCTAAATCGTTTGCCGACACGCTCCGCGGTGCGAGTCTGAAAACCTGCCACGCATCGGCGGTCAGACAGGGGCAGGCACAGTCGTCGCGAGCAAGAGTGATGCCTTCAACGTCGGCAATCGCGTGTTTGTTAGAGGGCATGGCTTCGGCATCATGACCGACGGCACTGTTTGCAATACTCCATCGACGGCAGCATGAAATGAACCTGCTCTCCCCGCGGAAAAGCCACCTGTTTTATGGTTGGTGGATCGTACTCGCGTGTGGACTGGCTGCAGTCATAGGCTGGTCGCTCAGCGTGTTTGGCATGGGCGTCTATATCCACGCCCTGTCGGAGACACGCGGCTTTTCGATCAGTCTCGTTTCGACGGCCGTGACCTTCTCCTATCTCGTGAACGCCGCGTGCCTGATGAGCGTGGGCACTGCGACCGCCGAACTGGGGGCAAAACCGGTTCTCGCCACCGGCGTGGTTGCCCTGGCCCTGTCTGTCGCGGGCCTCGGCTACTGCCGTGAAAGCTGGCAGCTATTCGGCCTGTTCGCCGTGATGGGGATCGGCCGCTCGTGCCTTTCCACGACCACGATCAGCACGACGCTGGCTCCCTGGTTTGAATTGCATCAGGGGCGCGCGGTCTCAATGGCACTGCTCGGCGCCAGTGTGGGCGGAATGATCGGCACGCCCTTGCTGTTGGGCGGCATAGCCCTGCTCGGCGTCAAACAAGCCTTCGGCCTGGCCGGATTGGCTTCGACCATCGTCCTATTGCCCGTCGTGGTCCTGGTCCTGAAACGGTCTCCGCAAGAACTCGGCCTGCTTCCGGACGGCGGCTTAAAGGCTGCTTCAACCGGCATCCAAGAGGCCAAATGGTCGCGCAATGGCGCAATGCGCACCCGACAGTTTCAGTCCCAGTTGCTTGCGTTCGCTCTCGCCATGCTGGTCCAGATCGCATTCCTCAGTCATCACGTTCCCATGGTGGCCCCGATCTTGGGGGACGCCGGTGCATCGACGGCCGTAACGCTCGCTGCCGCGGCAGCGTTCGGAGGCCGCGTTGCGCTCGCTCGGTTTGCCGATAGGATCGATCTTCGCCTGACAACCGCCGGTGTTATGTTGCTGGGGACCGTTGCTCTTGCTTACATGTCCAATGCAAGGAGCGCAGTCTCACTGCTCCTTGCGAGCGCCATGTATGGCGTCACGATAGGCAATCTTACAACGCTGTCCCCGTTGATCGCACGGCGCGAGTTCGGAGCTGTTTCGTTCGGATCGATCTATGGCCTGATAGCGGCCGCAATCGCCTTCGCCACGGCCTTCGGGCCGGCAATCTGCGGCCTGTTGCGCGATAGCCTGGGAAGTTATGGACCTCCCTTGCTCATGTTCGCGGGCATCAATCTAGTTGCAGCCGGCATCATCGTCTGGGGTGGGCGAAAGCCAATGCCGCAACCCGGCTGAAGAGGTTTGACGGGGCATAGACGTCGATCAAGGCAGGATGGTCATCGCCTCCAGTCGATCCATGGCGTTCCTTCCACCAATGAAAGGGTGCTTCCCGAAACTGCCATCTACTTGGCCGTTTCGGGAGACCTAAATCGTTTGCCGACAGTGGCGCTCTCGAGTGGGCCATCAACATCAACCTAAGGAAGTTTCGCATGTCGGATTCGTCGCAGATCGCTCTCATCCGGAAGTTGTACGACGCCATGGGAGACGTGAGTGCTTTCAAATCGCTCCTGGCGGATGACGTCGAGTGGGATATTGCCGAAGGATTCCCCAACGGGGGCGTCTATCGCGGTCTGGACACGACGTTCAGTGATTTCTTCCCATTCTTGGCAGCCTTCGACGAGTTCTACGCGAAAGGGGACGAGTACTTCGGGTCGGGCGATCATGTGATCGTTCTCGGACACTATTTCGGCGTTTCGAAGAAGGGGCGGAGGGTGCAATCCCGATTCGCTCATTTCTGGACAATCCGAGACGGCAAGATCGGGCGCCTGCAGCAGACCGCCGACACCCTTCTCATCGCGCAAGCTCTTGGAAAATGACTGGAGCGCCACGAATGGAACGAGTGCAGCTGAACGGGGCGGACATCGAGTATGATGTCCGGGGATCTGGGGCACCGGTAGTATTTATCCACGGAGCGATTCTGTCGGATGGGTTCGTGCCGGTGATCGAGCAGGCCGGAATCGCGGAGAATTTTCAGATCGTCCAATACCGGCGCCGCGGCTACGCCGATAGCTCGCGCGCTCTGGCGGGCATGATGATGCAAGGGTGGGCTGGTGACTGCATCGCGTTGTTGAATCACCTGGGCATTGCGTCGGCGCACGTGGCCGGGCATTCCTTTGGGGCAGGAATCGCATTGCAGATGGTGATCGATGCCCCCGGCAGAGTGCGGAAGCTGGCATTGCTGGAACCGCCGCTCCTGTCGTTGGTGCCGTCCGGCGGGCAGTTCGCGGAATGGGTGGCGTCTGTCCGCGAGATCTACGACTCGGGAGACAAAACTGCGGCCACGGACATCGTCCTGGCAGGCGCGTACGGACAAGACTACCGGCGATTCACCGACGGCGCCCTGCCTGCGAGTGCGTTCGACCGCGCGGTATCCGATATCGACACGTACTTTCAGGTCGAACTCGGAGCCATGCTACACTGGAATATCACAACCGAAGACCTGAAGGATATTCGACACCCGGTGCTGTCGATGCGCGGCAGCGATACATTGCCAGTATTCTTTGAGGGCGCCGATCTACTGCAGCAGTGGATTCCAGAAATCGACACGGTGTCGATACCGTGTGCGAGCCACGACTTGCCGGCCAGGAATCCCGCCGCCGTCGCCACCGGTCTCGTCGAGTTCTTTCGAGACCGGCAGCCGTCTGATAGCGGTCTTCGGCTCGCGTCGCGAGCAGCTTCATGACATGGCGTTCCTCCCACCAATGAAAGGGTGCTTCCGGAAACTGCCATCTACTTAGCCGTTTTGGGAGGCCTAAGTCGTTTGCCGACACGCCCCGCGGTGCAATCAGGATGGAGCAAGACGATGAAAGCGATTCAATACCGGTCCTATGGCGACTACAGCGAGAACCGCCTCGTTGATCTTCCCCAGCCTGCGCTTAGGGATGGCGAAGTTCTCGTGGCAATGCGGACCGTCGGCATCAACCCGCTCGACAATACGTTTCGCTCGGGCCACTACTATGGGGCAACGCCTGAAAACCTCCCTCGGATCGGCGGTCAGACGGGGGCAGGCGCAGTCGTCGCGAGTAAGAGTGATGCCTTCAACGTCGGCAATCGCGTGTTTGTCAGAGGGCCTGGCTTCGGCGTCATGACCGACGGCACCTGGCGCGAGTTCGTTGCTGCGCCCGCCGCAGGCCTTTCGCTCATTCCCGATGGCATCGATGACGATCAGGCCGCAGCCTATCTTGCCGGTGCGGGATATTTGACGGGCTATCTTGCGCTAACGGAGCTCGCGAAGTTCAAGCGGGGACAGACGGTGCTGGCACCTGGCATCGGCGGTGCGGTTGGGATGGAAACGGTGCAAGTTGCTCGCCGCCTTGGCGCCTCGTTGGCGATCTCTACTGCCAGCAGCACCAAAAAGGCAAACCAAGCTCGCGCGGCTGGATATGATCATGTGATCGACCTCTCCAAGGAAAGCCTCAAGGAGGGTGTTATGCGGATCACCGAAGGCAAGGGCGTCGATATCGTCGTCGACGGCGTCAGCGGAAAACTGACTGGTGAGGCGCTCGCGTCGCTCGGCTTTGGTGGCACTGTGGTCACTGCCGGCTATGCTGGAGGACGTGAGGCCGAGGTTAACGTTACCGACATCATCTGGAAAGCTGCAACAATCCGCGGGTTCACTTTCAGACTCTTCGCCCAACAAACGGTGGCTGCAGCGAAGGCGGCTCTCTTGGAATTCCTGAAGGAAGGTAAGCTGCGGCCTACGATCAGCAGAGTCTTTCCGCTGTCCCAAGCTCCTGAAGCAGTCCGCTATCTGATCGAAGATCGTCCGTTTGGGAGAGTACTCATGGACGCCCGGAGCTAATAGCGCCGCCGCTGCGTGATGTTCAAAGAAGGCAGTAACGAAAGCGTCGCGTTCGTCCTCGATTTGACCGAGCGCAAGCGGGCGGAACAGGCGTTCCAGCTACAGGCAACGCTTAATTCGATCCCGGCGATGGCTTGGCGCGCCAGGGCGGATGGCTCCGTCGAGTACATCAACAAACGTTGGCTGGACTACACGGGGGTCGCGCTTGATCAAGTGCTGGGTTGGCAGTGGCTTGCTTTGATCCATCCCGACGACGCTCCGCGCCTGCGGGACGTTTGGCTTAAAGCGTTGGCATCCGAAAAACCAGGCGAAGCCGAAGCCCGCCTGCGCGGCTCCGATGGATCGTATCGCTGGTTCCTCAATCGTGCGGAGCCTTCGCGCGACGAGGCAGGAGCAGTTGTCGCATGGTACGGCACGAACACGGACATACAGGATCTGAAGAGGGCCGAAAGTGCCTTGCGACGAAGCGAGGCGGAATTGGCGAACGTCAGGCATGTGCAGCAAACCCTTGATTCAATTCCGGTTGCTGCCTGGCGCGCCGGAGCCGACGGCTTCGCGGAGTATTTCAACAAGCGGTGGCTCGACTACGCGGGGGTCTCCCTTGATCAAGTGCTGGGTTGGCAATGGGCCGGGTCGTTCCATCCTGAAGACCTTCCGCGCGTGAATGATATCTGGCTGCAACTGCTTGCATCTGAAAAGCCGGGCGAAGTTGAAGCCCGCATGCGCCGCTATGACGGATCGTATCGCTGGTTCTTGGCTCGTGCGGAGCCTTCGCGCGACGACACAGGACGGGTTGTTGCGTGGTACGGCACCAATACGGACATCGAGGATCGCACGCAGGCGTTGGCGCGGTTGCAGGAGATGGAATCGGATTTCGCCCACATAAACCGCGTGAGCATGATGGGAGAATTGGCTGCTTCGTTGTCTCACGAAATCCTGCACCCGATCGCGACCGCTCGCAACAACGCTCGCGCGGGGATACGCTTCTTAGAAATGAATCCGCCGAATCTGGGTGAGGCCAGGGAAGCGCTCGATTGTGTTGTCAGGGACGCAGATCGAGCTAGGGATATCGTCGGGCGGATGCGGGATCACGTCAAGAAAGCACCACCGCGAAAGGAACGCTTTGATCTCAATGCAGCGATCAACGAAGTGCTCGTATTGGCGCAAAGCGTGACCTACAGGAATGGCGTTTCGGTCCAGACCCGGCTTGCGGATGGATTGCTTCCGGTTCTGGGGGATCGCATTCAGCTGCAACAGGTCTTGCTAAACCTGATTCTGAACGCGACTGAAGCAATGGGCTCGGTTGAGGAGGGGATTCGAGAGCTCCTGATCAGCACCGTGCAAGGCCATGCAGACGCCCTCGTGGCCGTCCGCGATTCCGGCCCCGGCATTGATCCGGCCTATCTCGATCGAGTCTTCGACGCCTTCTACACCACGAAGTCCAGTGGGACAGGGATGGGGCTGTCGATATGCCGCTCCATCATCGAGGCTCATGGCGGCAAGCTATGGGCGGAAGCGAACGAGCTTCGCGGTGCTGTATTCCAGTTCACTTTGCCCGGAGTTAAAGGAGAGATCACGAGCACGAATACCGGAGGCTGATGGATGCTGCCGCATTCGACGAACATCGCGAACTCGGACGGGGGTTCCCAGGTCTTGTGGGAGGAGGGCGAACGCCGTTTGCCGTGGTTGCGAGAGCGTTAAGCAGACATTCCGGGCAAGCGATTGGTCTGCTCTCCAATAGCGGAGGATATCACGTCAGCAATCGCCTCAGTGGAGCCGCTTGTGACCAGATTGCCATCAACGATGTGATTTCCTTCCTCCACTTTGGCTAAGCCGCTTAGGCGGCCCAACAATAAGCTAACATCTCGATCTACTCGACGCACAGATGGAAACGCTCAGCGATCTGATCGCGGCTCGCTGCAATGACGTCGCGCGACTGGCTCCTTAGAACTCGCATCGATTCGCGATTCTTAACTGTGATCATGTCGCGCAGTGCCATATGCATGAGTTACATCCGAAGCAACGATAACTCGTCTGGATTTTTCCAATGAAGAGAGCCTCAACATGAAGATCCTGGTACCCGTCAAACGCGTCGTAGATGCCAACGCACATGTGCGCGTGAAAGCCGATGGCTCCGGCGTAGATCTGAGCGGCGTCAAGATGTCAATCAATCCGTTCGACGAGATCGCTGTAGAGGAGGCGACGCGTCTGAAGGAGAAAGGTTCGGCGACGGAGATAGTGTGCGTGAGCATCGGACCTGCGGAAGCGGCCGAAGTGCTGCGCAACGCCTTCGCAATCGGCGCGGATCGCGGGCAGCTCGTCATCGCGGAGGGGGACCTCGAGCCTCTAGCGGTGGCCAAGATCCTGAAAGCGGTCATCGAGAAAGAGAATCCGCAGCTCGTGATCCTCGGCAAGCAGGCGATCGATTATGACAACGATCAAACCGGGCAAATGCTCGCGGGGCTGCTGGGGTGGCCTCAGGCAACCTTTGCCTCGAATGTCACGATCGAAGGCGATCAAGCGCACGTCACGCGCGAGGTCGACGGCGGACACCAAACGGTGCGGCTGCGATTGCCGGCGATCATCACGTGCGATCTGCGCCTGAACACTCCACGTTTCGCCGCCCTTCCCAGCATCATGAAAGCAAAGAAAAAGCCGATCGAGCAGAAGAGCATCGACTCTTATGGAATAGATCTGAAACCACGGCTTCAGGTTTTGAAGCTGGCTGAGCCCCCCCACCGCAAAGCAGGCATCAAGGTCAAGAGCGTGACCGAATTGCTCGACAAACTTCGTAACGAAGCTGGAGTTATCTAAAATGAAAACGCTACTGGTCGGTGATCACGACAACAAGACACTCAGCGAGGCGACGGCCAAGGCGTTGAGTTGTGCCGTATCGCTCGGAGGAGAGGTGGACGTAGTCATCGCGGGCAGAGGCTGCCGAGCGGTTGCGGAACAGGCGGCTCAGCTCTCCGGCGTCGCAAGGGTTCTGCTGGCCGACGCAGACGCTTACGAGCACATACTGGCTGAGCCTTTCGCCGAGCTGATCGTCTCACTCGCGGCGCCCTACGATGCAATACTTGCTCCGTCGACCAGTTCAGGGCGCAACATCCTGCCGCGGGTCGCAGCGTTACTCGACGTCATGCAGATCTCGGATGTGAGCCGAGTGCTCGCACCCGACACGTTCGAGCGACCGATCTACGCGGGAAATGTCATCGAGACCGTCCGCACGACCGACAAGAAGAAAGTCATTACCGTGCGAACAACGGCGTTTCCGCGTGCGGCCGGCGGCGGAACAGCTCCTGTTGAGCCGATTCCGGCAGTGGCCAACCCGGGCACCTCGCAATTCGAGAGCGAGGAGCTCCACGCCTCCGCGCGAGCGGAGCTGACGAGTGCGCGGATCGTCATCTCCGGAGGTCGTGCGCTTCAGAGCCGGGAGAACTTCACCAAATATATCGAACCGATCGCCGACAAGTTGGGCGCCGCAATTGGTGCGTCGCGCGCGGCAGTCGACGCCGGCTACGCCCCGAACGACTGGCAGGTGGGCCAGACGGGCAAGATCGTCGCGCCGGATCTGTACATTGCCGCGGGCATCTCCGGCGCCATTCAGCATCTGGCAGGCATCAAGGACGCGAAGGTCATCGTCGCGATCAACAAGGATCCGGATGCACCGATCTTTGGCGTGGCTGACTACGGCCTGGTTGCAGATCTGTATACGGCGCTCCCGGAAATGGCCGCCGAGCTGGCCAAGTCCAACGCCTAGTTCGCACGAGCTGCACCCGAACCGCACACGCCAAGGAGTCATCCATGCCCTCATACAAAGCCCCCGTCCGCGACGCACTGTTCCTGCTCAACGACGTGTTTCAAATCTCCCGCTATGCCGATCTGCCGGGATTCTCGGATCTGACCCCCGAGACTCTACAGGCAATGCTCGAAGAGGCGGCGAAGTTTGCCGAAAACGTTATCACTCCCCTTAATCGGGTCGGTGACGTGGAGGGCTGCCAGCGGCATCCGGATGGCTCCGTTACGACGCCGAAGGGATTCCGCGAGGCCTATCGACAGCAAGTCGCGGGCGGTTGGGTCGGCATATCCTCTCCCGAGCAGTACGGTGGACAAGGCTTGCCGGAAACCCTGAGCGCGGTCGTCAGTGAGTTCTTCTCCTCCGCGAGTCTCGCCTTCTACATGTATGGCGGCCTGACCCAGGGAGGCATCGCAGCGCTGCTCGCGCACGCCTCTGATGAGATCAAGGCGGCTTATCTGCCGGATCTCATTGCCGGCAAGGCAACCGGTACGATGAATCTCACCGAGGCCCATGCCGGAAGTGATGTCGGATTGTCCTATGCGCGCGCCCGCAAGGAGGCGGACGGCAGCTATCGAGTCACTGGCTCCAAGGTCTTCATCTCGGCTGGTGAGCACGATCTCGCCGAGAACATCATCCATTTTGTTCTCGCTCGCATCGAGGGCGCGCCCCAGGGCACCAAGGGGCTCTCGCTGTTCGTCGTGCCGAAGTTCCTGCCCGCCAACAATGGGGGGCCAGGTAAGCGCAACGGGGTCAGCTGCGGCTCCATCGAACACAAGATGGGCATCCACGGCAACTGCACCTGCGTCCTGAATTATGACGATGCCACTGGCTGGCTCATTGGTGGAGAGAACGCTGGCATGCAGGCGATGTTCGTGTTGATGAATCACTCGCGCCTGTATGTCGGGGGACAAAGTGTCGGGCTCGCCGAAGTGGCCTATCAGAATGCCGCCGACTACGCGCGAGCACGCCTTCAGGGTCGCTCCCTCTCCGGGCGCAAGTCTTCCGAGAAACCCGCAGACCCGATCATCGTTCACGGCGACGTGCGCCTCATGCTGATGAGCATCCGGGCATTCACCGAAGCGGGAAGGGCGCTCATCATCTCAACCAATTTGCGGAATGACGTGGCTCTGCGCAAGAACGATCCTGCCGCGCTACGAGATGCCGAGAATCACATGGCGCTGCTAACCCCGGTGATCAAGGCGTTTTTTTCGGACCAGGGTTTTCTCAGCACCGTGAACGCACAGATGGTCTACGGCGGCCACGGATATATCGCGGAGAACGGCATGGAACAGTTCGTCCGCGACTCACGCATCTCACAGATCTACGAAGGGACGAACGGCATTCAGGCTCTCGACCTCGTCGGTCGCAAGCTCGGGCTGGAGGGTGGCCGGGTGGTCCGCACCTATTTCGCGGAGATCGAGAGTTTCCTCAAGGAGCACGCGGAAGATCCCGGTCTGGCGCCCTATGTCACGCGCACGCGTGAAGCTCTGGGTCATCTGCAAGAGGCCACGGAGTGGCTCGCCAAGAACGGCGCGAAGGACCGCGACCTCGTTGGCTGCGGTGCCCGGGACTATCTGCAGCTGTTTGGGCTCGTCGCGCTCGCACACATGTGGTGTCAAATTGCCGAAGCGGTTCAGCGAAAACTCGGCCAAGGTACCGCGGACCCGTACCTCAAGGCGAAGTTGATGACCGGGCAGTTCTTTGTCGAGCGGATGCTGCCCGAGACGCAGTTTCGGCTGGCGTGCGTCAAGGCGGGAGGCGCTGGGGCAATGGATATGCCGGCCGAGCTGTTCTAGTGCGCGCCGACCACACCCCGAAGCCCCCAATTCTATAGGACCGATCGCATGAGCCCGAACGAACTACCTGCCCGAGAGGCGATGGAATTCGATGTGGTCATTGTGGGAGCAGGACCGGCCGGACTTTCCACGGCCATCCGCTTGAAGCAACTGGCGCCGCAGTGCTCCGTCGTCATCGTGGAGAAGGGATCCGAAGTCGGCGCGCACATTCTCTCGGGCGCTGTGATCGATCCGATCGGCCTGGATCGGCTGCTGCCTGGCTGGCGCAACGACTCATCCCATCCGTTGCGCCAGGCAGTGATGACTGACCGTTTTTTCTGGCTCACGAAGCGCCGGGCCGTGCGGTTGCCGAACTGGTTGATGCCGCCACTTATGAGCAATCATGGCAACTTCGTCGCCTCGCTCGGCGATATCTGTCGCTGGCTTGCCACGAAAGCCGAATCCGTGGGCGTGGAGCTCTATCCCGGCTTTGCGGCCTCGGAGGTGCTGTACGGGTCGCGTGGCGAGGTCCTGGGCGTGGCCACGGGCGACATGGGCGTCGGTAAGGACGGGCAACCCAAGCCCGGCTTCACGCGCGGCATTGAGCTACGTGGCAAATACACGCTCTTTGCCGAAGGCGCGCGCGGCAGCCTGACCAAGGCGCTCATTGCAAAATTCGCTCTGCAGCAGGATCACGATCCGCCCAAGTTCGGTATCGGCCTCAAAGAGGTTTGGCAGGTACCGGCCGAGCAGCACCGCGCCGGGCTCATACAACACACCTTCGGCTGGCCGCTCGACAATCACACCGGCGGAGGTTCTTTTCTCTACCATTGGGGAGACAATCTGGTCTCCGTGGGATTCGTGGTTCACCTCAACTATCACAACCCATGGATCAGCCCGTTCGAGGAGCTGCAGCGCTTCAAGACCCATCCTCTGGTTCGCTCGACGCTCGCCGGTGGCAAACGCATCGGCTACGGCGCGCGTGCCATAACCGAGGGGGGCTGGCAGTCAGTACCGAAGCTCACCTTTCCCGGGGGAGCTCTCATCGGGTGCGCCGCAGGCTTCGTCAACGTGCCGCGGATCAAGGGCTCACACAACGCGATGCTCTCGGGCATCCTCGCCGCCGACAAGGTCGCCGAGGCGCTTGCCGCGGGGCGCGCCCACGATGAGCTCGAGGCCTACGAGGCGAGCTGGCGCACGTCCGACATTGGGCGTGACCTGCGTAAGGTACGCAACGTGAAGCCCCTTTGGTCCAGATTCGGCACAATCATCGGCGTCGGGCTCGGCGGCCTGGACATGTGGACGAACACTTTTGGCTTCTCGCTGTTCGGAACACTGTCGCACGGCAAGCCGGACAATCAAACTCTGGAGCCAGCTTCAAAATTCAAGCCCATCGCCTATCCCAAACCGGACGGAAAGCTCACCTTCGATCGCCTCAGTTCGGTTTTCCTGTCGGGCACGAATCACGAAGCGGACCAGCCTGTTCACCTTCACGTTGCGAACCCTGAGTCGGAGAAGCAAATCGAGCACGACGTATTCGCGGGCCCCTCAAACCGGTATTGCCCGGCCGGCGTCTACGAGTGGGTTGGCGAGGGTGCAGACCTCAAGTTCGTCATCAATGCGCAGAACTGCGTTCACTGCAAGACCTGCGACATCAAGGATCCCGCCGGCAACATCACATGGACTGCTCCGCAAGGCGGAGGCGGTCCGAACTACACCCAGATGTAACGGAAAAAGGCGATCGGCTTTGCAATTTAACTCGGAACTCGGGACAGGTACTGGGTGGAAGACGCTTTCCTCGAGAAGCGCGCCCCGCAGTTCCTGGGCCTCTGAAGCAAGCACGACAATTTAGGAGAGACCCAATGGCAAGCGACAACATCTTTTCCGGACTTAAAGTCGTAGACTTCTCGACCTTCGTTGCGGCTCCCACCGCCGCCGTGATTCTCTCGGACTTCGGCGCCGACGTTGTCAAGGTCGAACCACCCTCCGGCGACATCTTTAGACACGCGCATCAGTTTCCTCCGATGCCGTCGGCGAAAGACCCTTACCCCTTTCATCTCACGAACCGCAACAAGCGCGGGATGGTGCTCGACCTGAAGTCGCCGAGCGCTCGGCAGGTTCTCGAGAAGCTCGTCAAGTGGGCGGACGTGTTTATCGTCAATACGCCACATCCCGCGCGGAAGAAATTGAAGCTCGAATACGCCGACGTCGTGCAATGGAACCCGCGGCTGATCTACGCGGATCTTACGGGTTTCGGCGAAAAGGGGCCGGACGCTAGCCTGCCGGGCTTCGACCTCACGGCATATTGGGCGCGCAGTGGCCTTCTGTCGATGACGCGCGATGCCGGGGCGCCGCCAACCTGGCCGGTAGCCGGCAGCGGCGACGCCGCGACAGGCGTCGGCATCTATTCGGCGATCCTAACGGCGCTCTACCGCCGCGAGCGCACCGGCAAGGGAGCGTATGTCACGACCTCGCTACTTGCCGAGGGTGTCTGGTCGGCGAGCGTCTCTATCCAAGCCGCGCTAGCCGACGCGAAGTTCTACGGGCTGCATGATCCCAGCAATCCCGCGAGCGCCGCAGCGAATGTGTACCGCGCCGCTGACGGCACGTGGTTTGTTCTTGCCCTCACACCCGACAAGTGGGCGGATGCGGCGAAAGCCATCGGGCTTCCGGGCCTCCTGACAGATCCGCGATTCTCCGATCCCGCGAAGCTCGCGGCCAACCGGCACGAACTCGTCGCCATTCTCGACAAGGTCTTCAGCGCTCAGCCAATGGAGCATTGGTACGAGGTGCTCCGCGGCTTCACGATCGGGGCCGTGCGCGGGCCGCAGGAAGTCATCAACGACCCGCAGGTCAAGGCGAACGACATCATCGTTCCGCTCGAAGGTGCCGGCGGCAAGCTCACCTCGACGATCAGCAGCCCAATCCAAGTGCATGGCGTTACCAAGGTGCCTGCGCGGCGCGCTCCCGGGCTCGGCGAGCACACTGATGAGGTCCTCCAGGAGTTGGGCTTTGATGCGAAGGGCATCGAGGGCCTGCGTGCAAGCGGCGCCGTGGGAAAAGCCAAGGAACACGTGGCCTAGCCAGCTTGTGGCATACGCATTTGCCACAATTCGCTGAGATTCGGATTGTTTTACTCGCACCGACGCTCCTTGCGAGATACCAATTTGCCTCGCGGAGGCAGACAGTTTCACAAGTGCTTGGCCTCGGCGCCCCTCCCTTCGCCGTGGCTCCCTGCGGCCGGTCCTTACCCCCGAGGACCGGTCGCCCCCCGTCCTGTTGTTGGATCGGATGGGTATACAAGCTCTTTGGATCGGCGAAAACAACGACCACAACTTTGGAGCAGAGGATGAAACACCTTCTCGCTTATGCGATAACCGCGAGTTGCCTGTTCGCATTTATCTCCGGTGCGCAAGCCCGCCCAGCATACGATGGCTCCTGGGACCTTCTCTTCGTGACGCAAAGGGGTGCGTGCGATCCGACCTACAATTTCTCGGTCAACATCAGCAGCGGTGTCGTCACGCATCCGAATCTGGTGAGGTTCAGTGGCCACGTAGCTCGCTCGGGTGCTGTTCGCGCTTCCGTGACTGTTCAGGACAAATTCGCATCCGGCTCAGGCCGGCTCTCGAGCAACTCGGGTCGCGGAACATGGAGCGGCTATTCGGGGAGCGCGCGTTGCTCAGGCTATTGGACCGCCGTGCGAAACTGACAACAGATTTGGCGCAGCCATTCGCCGGACGGGCTGGGAAGCAAACCTGGCGTTGGCTCCCTTTGTGTGTGATGGGAATAGCCTAGCGAAGCCCTACCAAAGCTACGCCCGTCCAATAGAACGATGCACTCCAAGATAGCTCCATGGAAATCGTGATGCGCGCCGCTTCAAAGACGATGACGATCAATATGTCCTGTGCGGGCAGTATCACGGTCATCCCTATGGCGAGCTCAATCTTGTGGTGCCCTCCATGCGACTGCTCACCTCGAGGCGCTTTCCTGATCACCGACGGTATCGGGAGCCACGCCGTGCGAGCATGAGCGGTGGCGTCCCGGCTAAGCACGCCCGGTCATTCAGTCGATTGACTCCGATACTTGGCGAAGTCGCTATTCTTCCGAGCGGCATGAATTTTCCTGTGAATTCAAGATCAAAAAGTTAGGGCGGATATACCGTCGGGATTTGTCCGCCAGCTTTGAAACTTTGTGCTTGCAAATCAACGCCGTAATGTCGTCCTCAATGATTGAGTGGGAGTAGTGAGGCTGGGTGCAATGGCGCAGCCTAGCGTAGGTTTGGTGAGGCTGTTCCGATTTACGTTCATTTCAGCAACTGACCAAGGTTGTGGCCGAGCTTAATCCAGCCGATGTCGGCATTCCACCTCCCATCCACTGACAGAGTATTCAGGCGCACAACAGCGTACAGAATGGCTGGACGTTGTGAGGCAAGGGAGCGGCAGCGAACTGGTCCACTGGAGCGAGATGCATCGCGACCAATGGCCGTAATCGCTCAACGGGGCTCCTCCAAACTGCGAAATCTAAGTGATTGTTTTGAATCAACTTCTTAAGCGGAGTGGGGAGGGAGCTCGTTTGTAGCTACGGTGACAAGCTACGGATGACATCAACTCCCGCAGCTCCTGGGGCAAAGCGGACATCCGCCCGCAATCCTATGTCGCAGAAGGGCCAGAAGCCGACCTCACTTCTGCTCTTGAAACCACGGGCGGTTTATCGAGCGGGCCGGTCGCGGATTTGTGGTGCCTAGCTTGAATGTTTCGGGTGGTAGTTTTCCCGGAAGTGCTCAACGGCACCGTCAATTTGAACCCAGTCATGTTTCGATTGCTCAAAAACCGAAATGGCAGGGGCTGGGTATTTTGGATTTGCAATCGCGCCGACTGCAACGCCGATCATCGAAGGTAAACTAGTGACTGTCCAATAGACCGTTGACCCGCACTGTGGACAAAAATAGTTATGCATTTCCCCGCCGCTTGCGGCGGCGTGCGCGAACTCTTTTGAGGCTCCCGAGATTGCGACAACCTTAGCGGGGTAATAGGCGCCTACGCCGAACGGCGCGCCGGTTCGGCGTTGGCAGTCGATGCAGTGACAGGCAACGATTACCTTGGATGGTTCTTCTGGAAGCGATAGCGTGAGCGAACCGCAGTTGCACCTTGCATAACGCATAGAAGAGGTCCTCATGTCACTGCGGCTTTGTGGCCGATGGTCGCGTCGGCGCGGGCAAAGGCGTCGGCGGCACGTCGAGGCCGAGCTCCTTCGCCACGATCAGGTTAACCAGGAGGTCGAACTTCGTCGGCTGCTCGACCGGAAGATCGGCGGGCTTCGCCCCTACAAAAAATCTTGTCGATTAAGTCGCCGGCGCGCCGCCGAAGTCGATGAAGGCCACCGTGCCGACGCGGGTCGAGCATTCGATTCCTATTTTTCGTAGCCGACGTACCAGATGCCGATTACCTTGCCCGATGCGTCCTTGATCGGGTCATAAC
>NZ_JBANBJ010000104.1:0-23976 GCF_059803515.1 Bradyrhizobium sp. UFLA05-125
ACCGCGACCATTGTCGGCGCGCTCTTCGCCAATCCGTCCAATGCCGGGCCGCTCGAGGCTGCGTCCGCGGACGCAGCGCAGGCGTTGCCACCCAACTTCCAGAGCTACCGCGGTTACATGTTCGACTTGTCGGAGAACTCCGACCGCAAGGACGTCGACAAGCTCACCGACAATCTGAAGCGCCAGATCGACGTCGTCGAAGGTGTCGGCCTCTCCCCGCGCGTGCTGCGCTTCTTCCACACCGTCCCGATCATCGCGAGCGAACTGGCCTGCCTCGACGAAGGCGCCGCAACTGCGTGTTACGGCCGGGTCACCCCGAACGTGGAGCGCCACGTCCCGCGCACGCTGACGGTTTGGGACCATGACAAGCAGCGATGGACCAATCCAAATGCCGTCGACCTCGCAGTCGATTCGGGACTTGGCGTGATCATGCTGCGGCCGGACATGATGCGTTACGAGAAGGAGGCCGTGCTGCTCCACGAGCTATTGCACGCCTATCACGCGCGGCTGTTGCCGGACGGCTACGCCAACAAGGGCGTGATCAGCTATTACGCCTATGCCAAGTCCAAGGACCTGCTGCCCAAGGAAGCCTATGCGATGAAGAATCACATGGAATTCTTTGCCGTGACCGCCAGCATCTTCCTGGCCGGAAAGAGCGATTTCCAGGATCCCAAAACTCGCGAAGCGCTCAAGGAGAAGATGCCCGACTACTACAAATATCTGGTCGGCGTCTTCGGCTTCGACCCCGACCCGCAGGCTGCTTCAAGCGGACCGGTTGCCTCGCTGAAGTGAGGCAGAAATAGCGCTCCTGCGCCAAACCACGCCAAGGCCGCGCGACGAGCGCGGCCTTTTTTGTTTTGTAAACCGGAAGATGCGGATGGCGCACAGCCGGGAATTGCCAAGGCGGGGCCCGATCTGCATAGTCCCGCGCATCAATTTGGTGACTGTTTCGAAGAGGATAGAAGAATATGGCGGACGCCGACCTGGATGTTGTGATCCGGCAACTGGCCAGACAACTGCATTCGAGCCTGATGGGCCGCGCCAAGGAGCGGCGGGATCGCTTCAACGCCCTCGCGGCCAAGGCCAAGGGCAAGGATGCCCGCGAGCGCTACAAGCTGATCGCGAAGAACACCATGGAGCAGGCCACAACTGCCGCCAAGCGCCTCCAGATGTCCGCCGACAACGTCGCCGACAGCTACGCAAGGTCGATGCGCCTCGCGGCCAGCGCCGCCGCAGCGCAGATGGCCGAGACGAAGCAGGCGGCGGAGAAGAAGCCGGCGAAGGAAAAGCCGGCCGCCAAGACCAAGCCCACGAAGAAGAAAAAGAAAGCATAAGGCGCGCAACGCTGCCTCCACTTCTCTCCTGCAAGGGAAAGGGAGCGCCGTCGATGCGGCACAAGGATCTCACCGCAGCGGGGCGGAGATGTTGGTCGGCCTTGGTTCGCCCAGCTCGCCGAGCTTGGCGCGGGCAAGCTGATGGGCGGCGCCGTCTGGACGCTCCGGCAGCGCGAGGACGGCTTCGAAATCGGCCCGGGCTTCCTCCGCTCGCCCGCTCGCAAGCAACGCAAGGCCGCGATTGACGCGCGCGTCCGCATCGTGGGGCGCGAGGCGGATGGCGGTGCTGTAGCTCAAAATGGCGCGCTGGAGATCGCCCCTGGCCGCAAGCACGACCCCCCGCTCGGAATAGGACGCGGCGAGCCTCGGATCGAGCGCGATCGCCTGGTCGTAGTCGGCAATTGCAAGGTCGAACTCGCCGTTCTGCCGGTGAGCCTGGCCGCGGTCGCGGAAGGCGGCGGCACGGTTCGGATTGAGATGAATGGCCTGGTCGAAATCCGCGATCGCCCGTTTGGCGTCACCGTGCCGCAGCGCGATGCGGCCGCGCCCCTCATAGGCGAATGCGATCAGCGAGCCGCGGAACGGGCTGAAGCCGATCACGGCCGAGCAGACGTCGGGCTCGTTGGCATCGCCGCAATTGACGACGGTGTGCAACGACAATCCAACGAGAATGCCCGACACGATCAACAATGGCGCAGTTAATCTGGTCATCGCCGGCCGTCGCCGGCACAGGCCGGCCACGCATCCCCTTTCAGACGCTTGAGGTCTGACCGGATTAGCACCGGCGGGGACGATCTTGTGTGCGCCAGCTCACAAAGCCGGCCACAATCCCGGCTGCGCCGGCCTTCAGGTCGCCCAGTCGGACGCCCAGGACAGCGCTCTCGTCAGCCACATTGCCAGCAGACAGCACCAGCCGATTGCGGCAAGCGCGAAGGACGTCAGAAGGAGCGCGCCTTCCGCATTGACCAGAAAGCTCTCGTGCGACGCTGTCCCGTCCCGCACGGCCCGGTTCACGTGCAACATGTGCACCTCCGGCAATTCTGTTTAAACAATTCTCAAACTCGCCAAGCCGTCGGTCCGGCCTGCGACTCGCCGAAAAAGGCGACTCGCACTTGTGTGAATCAATGCGAGACGAAGCGCAAGAGTCCTTTTGGACAACTATAGGCGCAAATCGCATCCTGACGCTGACGCGAATGGCGTGAACACTGCGACGTTGCCCCAGAAATTTCCGTTTCAATTGCGAAGCCGCAAGTACGTTTCCTGCGGCTTCTGCACGTCTCATCCCCACGGTCCGCGCGAGGACGAGCGGCCCCATGGACTTTGCGGCGGGTAGTTTTCGTTGGCACCGAGCGACGGGGCCCCGTTCGCGCCGAGCTCGGCCGCGAGCTGCTGCAGCGCGTCGATGCGGTTCTGCGTCGAGGGATGGGTTGCGAAGAGACTGTCGACGCCGTGCCCCGACAGCGGGTTGATGATGAACATGTGCGCCGTCGCGGGATTGCGCTCCGCGTCGAAGTTAGGCACCTGATGCGCGGCATTCTCGATCTTGACCAGCGCGGATGCGAGCCACATCGGCTGGCCGACGATGCGTCCGCCGAGGTCGTCGGCGGCATATTCCCGGGTGCGGCTGATCGCCATCTGGACCAGCATTGCAGCGAGCGGCGCCAGGATCATCATCAGGATCGAGCCGACGATGCCGGGACCGGAATTGCTGTTGCGATGGCCGCCGAAGAACATGCCGAATTGCGCCAGCATCGAGATCGCGCCGGCAATCGTCGCGGTGATGGTCATGAGCAACGTGTCGTGGTTTTTGACGTGCGCAAGCTCATGCGCGATCACGCCGGCGAGCTCCTCGCGGCTGAGCTGATGCATCAAGCCGGCGGTGACGGCAACCGCGGCATTCTGCGGATTGCGACCCGTGGCGAACGCGTTGGGCTGTGCCTCGTCCATCACGAACACGCGCGGCATCGGTAGCCCGGCACGGCCCGCAAGCTCGGCGACGAGGCCGACCAGTTCCGGCGCGCTGGCGCGGTCGACCTCATGGGCGCCGTACATCGAGAGCACCATGCGGTCGGAGTTCCAGTAGGCAAAGAGATTGGTCGCCGCCGCAACCACCAGCGCGATCATAGCACCTGCGGCACCGCCGATGAGATAGCCGACGCCCATGAACAGGGCGGTGAGGCCTGCGAGGAGAATTGCCGTGCGAAGATAGTTCATGGCCGCCTCCGTGAGCCGGCCGTGGGCAAGCCTTCAGCCGGCGCAATCAAAGTATGGCGACGCCGTCGCGCCGCAAGATCACCCGCCGCGTCGGAGAGCCGCGGCGGGTGCGGGCGAGGGCAAATTCGGCACTCGTAAACCTTACGGCGCATTTGCACCAAACCCCACGCCGAAGTTTACCCGTTGGAAAGGCAGCCGCCGCTTAATCGAGGGCAACCGGGCACCCCAGGCCTGCCTGGGCATTACTCGGTTCCATTGCCTCCAGTCAGCAAGGTGACTGCCCATGATGGACCGATCTCGAGCGATTTCCGCCGGCAATACATCTCCGTCCCCCGCGCGCGAGGCAGAAAGTGCCCCCGAAGCCAGAAGCTCGGATGCCAGGGCCTTGCAGCACGCGCTGCAGGAACGCCTGTTTGCCGACGAGGAACATCTGCAGGAACCTGCAGCCCGGATGGAGGCCGCGGAACCGGCGTCGCGCTGGCCTTATTTGTGGCGGGGCTTGAAGATCGCAGCAGGCCTTGCCGTGATTGCCGTGTTCGGCTGGCTACCACTGCGCGCCATGCTGCAAAATTCCAGCGTCGAAGCCGTGCTGAACTCCCGCCTCGTCACGCTGCGTGCGCCGATCGGTGGGCGTATCGTCGCAGCCTCCGATCCCATCAAGGATCGGGCACGGCTTGATGCCGGCGCGCTCGTGCTGCGGGTGATCAACCCGCGCAGCGATCGAACGCGACTGGATGACCTCCGGCGGCAGAAATCGCGGCTGGAAAACGAGCGGCCATCTCTCGCGGCCAAGCTGGCGACGGCACAGGCGGCACAGCAGGACCTCGCGCGGCAGGCCGAGCAGTTCAAGAATGGACGCGTCCTGCAGCTCGAGGCACGCATCGCAGAGATCCAGACCTCGATCGAGGCCGCAGCGGCGCGACGCGAGGAAGCGAGCGCAGCGGTGGATCGCGCCTCATCGCTGTCGAAATCCGGCAACATCTCCACCGTCGAGCTCGCGCGGCTGACGCGCGAGCTTTCGGTGGCGCAGCAGACCGAGCTCGGTGCGCGCAAGCGGCTGGACGCGGCCAAGGTCGAGCTGACCGCGGCGCAAAGCGGCTCGTTCCTCGGCGACAGCTATAACGACCGGCCAAGCTCGGTACAGCGCGAAGAGGAGATGCGCCAGCGCGCCAAGGACCTGGAAGCCGATCTGATGCGTATCGACACAGAGATCGCCTGGATTGCGAACGAGATCATCACGGAGGAGATCCGCTTCACCGACCTCTCAGAGGCCAACATCAAGACGCCGGTCGCAGGCCGCGTCTGGGAGATGATGACCTCGCCGGGCGAGGATGTGCAGGCGGGCCAGCCGCTGCTCAAGGTGCTCGATTGCAGCGGCGCCGTCATCACCGCCAACGTCACCGAGAGCGTCTATAACCGGCTGTTGCTCGGCGACCACGCCACCTTCGAGCCGAGTGACGGCGGCGAGCCGATCTCCGGCACCGTCGTCAATCTGACCGGCTCGGCCGGTGCGCCCGCCAATCTCGCCATCAATCCCGACGCGCTGAACAAGGAGCCCTATCGCGTGACGGTGGCCCCGGCCGATACCGCCGCCCACGACTGCACGGTCGGCCGGACCGGGCGCGTCGTATTTGCCAGGCGCGAGACCACGCCATGATGGCGGCACTGGCGCCAGGCTTTCTCGCGCTTGGCGCCTTCATGGCGATGGTGCCGCTTCTCCGGCGTGACAACACGCTGGCCCGCTCGCTATTGACCGGCGTGTCGTTCGTCCTCCTGCTGCGCTACTTCTACTGGCGCGTCACCCAGACGCTGCCTCCACCGGGACTGACGGTGGATTTTTTCTTCGGCTTTCCCTTCATGCTGGCGGAAGCGGCTTCGATGGTCGCGGTTGCATTGTCGCTCTTGTTCCTCAGCCGCACCACCACACGCACCACCGAGGTCGACAGTCGCGCAACCGATCCGAAGGCGCCGCTGATCGACGTCTTCATCTGCACCTACAACGAGGAGCGATCGATCCTCGAGCGCACGATCATCGGCGCCACCGGTATGGAGTACGGCAATTACCGCGTCTGGGTGCTCGATGACGGACGCCGGCTGTGGCTGCGGCACCTCGCGAGCGAACTTGGCTGCCACTATCTCACGCGCTCCGACAACCGACATGCCAAGGCGGGCAACATCAACCACGCGCTCAAGCATGTCGGCGGACTGCCGGAACGGCCGGACTTCGTCGCCGTCCTCGATGCGGACTTCGTGCCGCGTCCGGATTTTCTCGCGCGCACCATCAGCTTGGTGGACGATGCATCCGTCGGCGTGGTGCAGACGCCGCAGCATTTCATCAATCCCGATCCGATCCAGACCAACCTCGCCGCGTCGGACGTGTGGCCCGACGAGCAGCGCTTCTTCTTCGACATCCTGATGCCGGCCAAGGATGCCTGGGGCGTCGCGTTCTGCTGCGGGACCTCGTCCCTGATCCGCTATTCCGGGCTGATGCAGATCGGCGGCTTCCCGACGGACTCGGTGACGGAGGATTATCTCGTGACCCTGCGCCTGAAGGAGCGCGGCCTCAAGACCGTCTATCTCAACGAGCGGCTGACGATCGGGCTCGCGCCGGAAGGGCTCAAGGAATACATCACCCAGCGCGGCCGCTGGTGTCTCGGTTTCATGCAGATCGCGCGCGGCCGCAGCAGTCCGCTGTCGCGGACATCGAAGCTGGGGCTCATCGACCGGCTCTCGCTGGTCGACGCTTTCATGAGCTGGACGACAGTCTACTTCGCCAAGATGTTCGGGCTGGTCGTGCCCTGGCTGTTCCTGCTGTTCGGCATCAAGGCGGTGCAGGCGGACCTCGGCGAGCTCTTGCACTTCTTCCTCCCGTTCTATGTCTGGCACGGACTGACGATGGCGTGGCTGTCGCACGGCCGTTCGCTTGCAATGATGACGGACGTGTCACAGCTCGTCGCGGCGCCCGCTGTGCTGAAGGCCGTCACCACCGGCCTGCTGAGACCCAAGGGGCACAAGTTCAAGGTCACGGCCAAAGGCGGCGACCGCGACAAGAAATTCGTCGAATGGCCGCTACTGCGGCTCTACGGCACCGCGCTTCTGATCACGCTCGCGGCGATCGCCTATGCCTTCATCCTGCACCTGCGCGGCGAGAGCATTGCCTATGGCGGGCTGGCGCTGGCCTGGAGCCTCTACAACGCGTTCATCCTCACCGTCGTCTGCTTCGTCTGCATCGAGCAGCCGCGCAAGCGCAAGGCCGAACGCTTCGTCCGCAACGAGGCCATCCTGGTGCGCCAGGTCGGCAAGTCGCACCTCGCCCGCCTTGCCGATATCTCGATCACCGGCGCTCGGCTGATCGATCCCGACCCACCTGCGATCGGCAGCGCGATCGAATGCCAGATCTATGGCCGTTCCATCGCGGCTACCGTGGTGCGGCGGACCACCAACGGCTTTGCCGTGCGGTTCGAAGAGGGCATGGACACGCGCGTGCACGCAGTCCGGGCGTTCTATGCCGGCGAATATGTGCGCGCCTACCGCGGCATCAGGGCGCTGCCAGTCGGGAAAGCCCTGATGTTGCGGTTGTTCAGCTAGCTCTCGTCGCGCCGGCAGCGGGCCGCAGCGACGCAGCCGATTGTCCTCACATCTGGATTCTCGTCGCTTCCGATTGAACCGATACCAGCGACGCGCCGTCCGACAACGGCATGGGTTGCTCAGTGAAGGTCGCGTCCGGCCGCCAATCCATGACGCTGGGAGCCGTACATGGCAGAGCTCGATTCGCTATATCTCCGGGTGCGGCTTTCGAAACAGGCGTACCAACGCTATCTCGACAGCATCAGCTGTGATGCACGCGACTTCTCCGACTGGATGGACTGGATCAGCCACGCCGAAATGTATGGTCCGGGGATCGCGCCGGAAGACATCGTCGAGATCGGCGAGGATACCGACAAGGTGCCGGTGGCCGAAAAGATCGAGTCCCTGATCGCTGCCGAGGCCGGCGACGAGTTGTCGATTGGCCGTTCGGTCTATGACGAAGCAACCGAGACCTGGCGCCTGGGCCTGATGCAGTTCGCACACAACTATCGGGATTTCCTCGCGTGGTTGCCGCTGCTGCGCGCGATCGATCGTTTCAAGGACCGGCCGGGCACCGACGTCCTGCTCGTCTATGATTTCCTCTTCAATCCTGGACACTACACGGTGCTGTTCGAGATCAGCGAAGGGGCGAGCCGGATCGCGGGATCGCCCGGACAGGAGGTGTCGTTCCCGACGGCATATGCCGAGGAGGCGGACGCGTTCCTGAAGGCGATGATTCCGGAAGGGGATTAGCGTTGGGCTGAGCGTCCTCGGGGATAGCTTGCGACGTGCAATTCGCCTAGAATTCGGTGGATTCCACGCAGCCCTGCCCTCTTCCGGAACCCCATGCTCCAGACCCGACTCGTGATCGCGGCCGCCTCGCTGCTCGCACTCTCTGCCACCGCATCCGCCCAGTTGCTGCCGCCGCCCGGAAAGCCGCAGGCCGCGCCGAGGTCGACCGCGCCGCGTGCGGCCTCGTGCCACAATGGCGCGAGCTTCGACCGATTTCTCACTGAGGTAAAACAGCAGGCCATCGCCGCGGGCGTCTCGCAACAGACGATCAGCGAAGCCTCGCCCTACCTCGTCTACGACCAGGGCATCGTCAACCGCGACCGCGGCCAGCGCGTGTTCGGCCAGCTCTTCACCGAATTCGCCGGGCGAATGGCCGCGACCTATCGCATGCAGAACGGCCAGCAGCACATCAGGCAATACGCGGCGGCGTTCGCGCGCGCCGAGAAGGAATACGGCGTGCCGCCGGCGGTGATTGCCGCGTTCTGGGGACTGGAGAGCGATTTCGGCGCCAACATGGGCAATCTGCCGACGCTGAAATCGCTGGTGTCGCTGGCCTATGACTGCCGCCGCTCGGAGATGTTCGTGGGCGAGACCATCGCGGCACTGAAGGTGATCGACCGCGGCGATCTCAGCCCTGGCGAGATGATCGGCTCCTGGGCCGGCGAGCTCGGGCAGACGCAGTTTCTGCCGACGCATTACGTCAACTACGCCGTCGACTATGATGGTGACGGCCGGCGCGATCTGCTCCGCAGCGGACCGGACGTGATCGGCTCGACCGCGAACTACATCGCCAACGGGTTGAAGTGGCGGCGCGGCGAGCCGTGGCTGGAAGAGATCAAGGTGCCGGCAAATTTGCCCTGGGAGCAGACCGACCTCTCGGTGCAGCAGCCGCGCGCGAAATGGGCGCAGCTGGGCGTGACCTATCCCGACGGCCGGCCGCTGCCGAACGACAATCTCGCCGCCTCCGTGCTGCTGCCGATGGGGCGGACGGGGCCGGCCTTCATGGCCTATCCGAATTTCGCGGCCTACACCGAGTGGAATAATTCGCTGATCTATTCCACCACAGCCGGGTACCTCGCCTCACGCATCGCGGGCGCGGCTCCCATGCGCAGGCCGGCGCAGCCGGTGGCGCAACTGCCGTTCAACGAGCTGAAGGAATTGCAGCAGCTTCTGGTGCGCGCCGGCTTCAACGTCGGCAAAGTTGATGGCGTGCTGGGCCAGCAGAGCCGCAGTGCGGTGAAGGCGATGCAGATCAAGTATGGCCTGCCCGCAGACTCCTGGCCGACGGCGGAACTGCTCGCACGCATGCGCGGCGGCACCGCGCAGGCGCAACCGGCTGGCGTGGTGCGGTAGAATTTTCATTCCGCAGACGTCACCTCGGCGATTGTATTTTCCTTTGATGCTCCCATGTCTTGGGATCAGGATACCTCCTGACATCCCAACGAGAAAAGAGCATCACATGTCCTTTTATGACGCCGTCGTCCCTGCCTATCTGCAGATGCTGAACAGCCTCACCGGCCTGCTCGCCAAGGCGGAGGCCCATTGCGCGGCCAAGAAGATCGAGCCCAGCGTGCTGATCGGATCGCGGCTCTTCCCGGACATGCTGCCGTTCGGCAAGCAGATCCAGCTCGTCAGCGACTTCGCGGCCAAGGGCTGCGCACGGCTCACGCACACCGAGGTGCCGTCGATGCCGGATACCGAGACGACGTTCGCGGAATTGAAACAGCGGCTGGCGAAGACAATCGACTTCGTGAAGGCATTCAAGCCGGAGCAGTTCGACGGCGCCGATGTCAGGGAGGTCACATTCCCGGCCGGCCCCGACCGGACCGTGACGCTCAAGGGGCAGCAATTTTTCAGCTCGGTCTCGCTACCGAACTTCTATTTCCATGCCGCGACCGCACACGGGATTTTGCGTCACAACGGTGTCGAGATCGGCAAGCGCGATTTCCTCGGCATGAACTGAGATTTGTGATCCATTTTTTCCGCGGCACGGAGATCAACTCCGCTGCCGCGGACGAAATTGAAGAAAAACTGACCTCTTTCAGCACCCTCACCGGCTCTTCGCGCAGCTCGCCTGCGCTTTCGGAATGACTGCGCCCTTGCGCGGCGTGTGGCGATGCACAACTCTTCCTCTACCCGTCACTGCTGGAAAACCTCCCATGAGCCGTCCGACCAAATTGTTTGAGCCCTATAAGCTTGGCCCGATCTCGCTGGCCAACCGCTTCGTGATGGCGCCCCTGACGCGCAATCGCGCAGCGCCCGGAACTTTCGTGCCGAGCCCGCTTGCGGCCGACTATTACGGTCAGCGCGCCTCCGCCGGGCTCCTGGTCACCGAAGCAAGCCAGATCTCCCGGCAGGGCCAGGGCTATCAGGACACGCCCGGCATCTACTCGAAAGACCAGGTCGCCGGCTGGCGCAAGGTCACCGATCGCGTGCATGAGCGCGGCGGACGCATCTTCATCCAGCTCTGGCATGTCGGGCGCATCTCGCACACCGCGCTGCAGGCGAATGGCGGCGCGCCGGTCGCCCCGTCCGCGATCCGCGCCAGGGGCAAGACCTTCGTCAACGGCACCTTCGCCGACGTCTCCGAGCCGCGCGCGCTCGAGCTGGCGGAAATTCCTGATATCATCGACGATTTCAAGCGCGCCACGAAGAATGCGCTGGAAGCCGGCTTCGACGGCGTCGAGATCCACGGCGCCAACGGCTATCTGCTCGATCAATTTGCGAAAGACGGCGCCAACAAGCGCACCGATGCCTACGGCGGCTCGATCGAGAACCGCGCGAAGCTGATGCTGGAGGTCTCGAAAGCCGTCGCCGCCGAGGCGGGCGCAGAGCGCACCGGTATCCGCATCTCGCCGGTGACGCCGGCGAACGACATCACCGATTCGAATCCGCAAGCGCTGTTCAACCATATCGTCGACGGGCTCAATGCCCTCAAGCTCGTCTATCTGCATGTCGTCGAAGGCGCGACCGGTGGCCCGCGCGATTTCGCGCCGTTCGACTATGCGGACCTGCGCAAGCGCTTCTCCGGCGCCTACATCGCCAACAACGGCTACGATTTCGAGCTGGCGACGAAGGTACTCGATGCCGGCGCGGCCGACCTCATCGCGTTCGGCAAGCCGTTCATCTCCAACCCCGACCTGGTCGAGCGGTTGAAGAAGGGCGCAGTCCTCAACGAGTGGGACAAGAACACCTTCTACGGCGGCGGCGCCAAGGGCTACACGGATTATCCGAGGCTGGAGGCGGCCGACGCGGCGGAGTAGTTTCCTTCTCCTGTGTCGTCGTCATGCCCCGCGAAGGCGGAGCATCCAGTAGCCACCAGCAGCGAGATTCAACTGATAGGCCGCGGCGTACTGGATCGTCCGCTTTCGCGGACGATGACGGCGGAGAAAAGTGGAGAGCGCAGTGCGCAACAGAAAAGGCCGGGATCGCTTCCGGCCTTTGTCTTATCGAAGCGTCGCCCGTAACTCCGCGACGCGCTCCGCACCCAGAAACGCCATCGCCGTATCCATCTCGCCGACGACCATGCGCAAGACCGCTTCCGCACCAGCCTCGCCACCGGCGGCGAGGCCCCAGAGCGGCAGGCGGCCGAGCAGGACCGCCTCGGCGCCGAGCGCGAGATATTTCAGCACGTCCGTGCCGCGACGGACGCCGCTGTCGGCGAGCACCGTCAGCCGTCCCTTCACGGCATCCGCGATGGCCGCAATGCATTCCGCCGGTGCAGGCAGGCAATCGAGATTGCGTCCGCCATGCGCGGAAACCACGATGGCGTCACAGCCGAGCTCGGCCGCGGTCTCCGCATCCTTGACGGCCAGAACGCCCTTGATGATCAGCTTGCCTGGCCAGATCTGGCGCAGCCATCGCACGTCGTCCCAGTTGAGGCGATGGTCGAGGCGCACGGCCTCCGCGATGCTCGGCCGGGTGATCGCCGTGCGGAACTCGTCCGGATAGTGTCCATAGGTCGGCATGCCTTCGCTCAGGACGTAGCGCGCGAGAACGCTGACGAGCCAGCGCGGATGCAATGCGACGTCGATCGTGCTGCGCAGGCTGGGTACGAACGGAATGCCGAAGCCGTTGCGCTTGTTGTACTCGCGGTTGGGTGAAACCGGCGTATCGACCGTGACGACCAGAGTCTCGCAGCTGCAGGCGCGGACGCGTTCCAGAAGCGTTGCCGCCAGCGCCCGATCGCGCCAGACATAGAGCTGAAACCACAGCGTCGCGTCGGGTGCGCCGCGCCGGATGGTTTCGACCGTCGTCACCGACTGCGTCGAGATGCAGACGGGAATGCCTATGCGCGAGGCCGCGCGCGCCAGTTTGGTCTCACCATCATGCGCAACGAGACCGGCGAGCGCGGTCGGCGCCACGACGAGGGGTACTGCGAGGCGCTGTCCCAGGACCGTCGTGTCGAACGATCGCCCATCGTGCCCGGTCAACACCGATGGCGTCAGCGTGATCTCATCGAGCGAGGCGCGCAGGCGCCTCAACGCGACCTCATCCTCCGTGCCGCGATCGATATAGTCGAACAGGCCGCGCGGCAGGAATTTTTGCGCACGGCTGCGGTAGTCGTCGGTATTCAGCAGCATCCGCATCAGGCGGCGTAGCGGTTGAATTTCGACTTCGAGATCGAGGTCGCGGCGACATGGACATGCTGCACGAGTTCGGCCTCGGCGCGCTCCTTGGTCCATCGCGTGGTCGGCACGGAGATGTTGACCGCGGCGACCGCGCGGCCGTGCTCGTCGATGATCGGCGCCGCGACGGAAATGTCACCCATGACGCTTTGGTTGATCTGGATCGAATAGCCGCGCGTGGCGGCGACGCGCACCTGCTCCAGAAGCTGGTCTGGGTCCGTAATCGTGTACGGCGTCAGCGGCTCGAGTTGCGTACGCTTCAACAAATCCTGCCGCATCTCATCGGGAAGAGCCGACAGGATGGCTATGCCGGACGCCGTGAAGTAGGCCGGCAATCGGCTTCCGATCACGAAATCGATATGGATGAGGTGCCGGCCAGGAAAGCGTGCCACGAACACGACCTCGTGGCCGTCGAGCTCGTGCAGGTTGCAGGTCTCGCCGAGATTACGGCTCATGTCGAGCAGATAAGGCGAGGCCTTGTCGATGAGTTCGTTGGCCTTGAGATAGCTGTGAGAGAACTGCAGCACCTTCGAGGTCAGGCCATAATTGCGCGTGCCCTCGATGCGCTTGAGATAGCCGAGCGTCTCCAGCGTGTAGACCAGGCGCTGGGTGGCGCTACGGTCGAGATTGGCCGCGCGCGCAATATCGGCCAGCGTCATGAAGCGTCGTGGCCCGTCGAAGACGTGAAGGACCTGAAAGGCCTTCTCGGTCGAGCCGACGAACAGCGACGAGCGCGCCGGCTCGGCGCTCTTCCCGGTACTCTTCCCAGCGCTCCCGGCCTTGCGCACCCTCTTCGTGCCGCCCTCGCCACTACGCGTCATCTGCCATCCCTTGCCTCACGCAATCCCTTCCGAGATCGCCAATTGCTTGCCGAACTCGGCGCGGAAGGCCGAGACCAGCGCCGGCGCCGGCTGTACCAGCGGCGCCAGCATCCGCGGCGCGTCAACGCCGACCATGTCCATCACCGCCTTCATCGGCCCCGGATTGGTCTCGGCAAACGCCATGTTCATGAACGGGATCAGACGGCGGTGCAGGCTCAGTGCCTCCGCCGTCCGACCAGCAATCGCCGTCTCGTAAATCTGTCGCCAGGCGCGCGGCAACAGGCAAGCAGTGACGATGATGCCGCCCGTCGCGCCGGCCGCCAGATGCAGCGGGAACAGGCTGTCCTCGCCGCTGAGCACTGCAAAGCTGTCGTCGACGCCGGCCACGACCTGAAGGAAATGATACATGTCGAGATTGCAGGCCTTCATGCCGATGATGTTGGGATGCTTCGAGAGCTCATGCAAAATCCTGGGCTCGATCGCGATCCGGGTGCGGTAGGGAATCTCGTAGATCAGGACGGGCACCGGCGAGGCATCGGCATAGCGCAGGAAATAGTCGCGAACGCCGGTCTGAGTCGGATTGGTATAATATGGCGTAAGTACCAGGAGGCCGTCCACGCCCTCGGCTGCGAATTCCTTGCCGGCCTGGAGAGCGTCGTGGAAACCGGTGTCGAGCACTCCGGCGATCACCGGCCCCCTGCTCGCCATGGCCCTCACCGACAGGCCCGCCATCCGAATGCGCTCGGTGCGCGATAGCGCGCCATATTCGCCGGTGCCGCCGAGCGGCACCACGCCGTCGATGCCCTGCTTGAGCAGCCAGGCAAACAGCGCCGAGACCGCTTGGTCGTCAATCGTGTCGTCGGCCTTCACCGGGGTCGGAATGGCGGGGAGCAGGCCACGAAGGCGATTGGCAGTGAGCATAACGAGAACCTCTGGTTAGAACGCGGGATGACTACCTTGCGGCAGCGCGCCGACGCAGGCGTTCGGCGACGAAGATCAAGAGCCCCATGAACATGAACAGGCAGGTGGAGACGGCGGCGATTACGGGCGAGACCTGAAGCGTTACCTCGTCCCAGAACTGCTTTGGCAGCGTGGCGTTGAGCCCGCCGGTCGCGAACAGCGCGATGGTGAGCTCGTCGAACGAGGTCGCGAAGGCGAACAGGAACGAGGAGAACATGCCCGCGCCGAGAATCGGAAAGGTGATGTAGCGCAGCGTCGAGAAGGGCCGCGCGCCAAGGCTTTGCGCGGCATGGTCGAGCCGCGTGTCGTAGTTGCGCAGCACGGCCATCATGGTCATGACGACGTAGGGCACCGCGACGACGGTATGTCCGAGAATGAGACCAAAGGCGCTGCCGACGAGGCCCATGCTCGCGAACACGTAGAACATGCCGACCGCGATGATCATGCGCGGCACGACGATCGGCGACAGGATGAAGGCGAGCCAGGCGGCCTTGCCGGGGATATTGCTCCTCACCAGTAGAAACGCCGCCGGCGTTCCGATCAGCATGGCGAGCCCACCCGTCCCCAGGCCGACCAGCAGCGAGCGCACGAACGCCTGCGTCCATACCGGCGAATGCAGCACGGTCTCATACCAATGCAGCGTAAATCCCTGCGGCGGCCAGTTGAGGCCGCCGGTGCCGAACGACAGCGGGATCATCAGGAGCGTCGGCGCACTGATGATGATGAGCATGGTCCAGACGAACGCCTGCAAACCGAGGCCCGCTCGGTCCGGATTGCGGTCGCGACGGCGCGACGGCAGCGCGAGAATGATGCGATCGGAGATCACACCGAGCAGCGTCAGCACGGTGTCGCCGATCCTCTGGACAGGCGCGGCGAGGCGCGAGGGCGCCGCGCTGCGCGGCGCGGCCGCGCCCGTCATCGTCGACAGGCCGAGCAGCCGGTCGTAGACCGCAAAGACGATGAGCACGACGATCAGGAGAAGCACGGAGATCGCGCCGGCAAATCCCCAGTTCAGCGTCTGCTGGACCTGGTCGATGATCAATTGGGTGATCATGGTCTCGCGGCGTCCGCCGAGCAGCGCCGGCACGATAAAGAAGCCGATCGCTGTGACGAACACCATGATGCCAGCCGCGGCGACGCCGGGCAGCGAGAGCGGAAAATAGATCTTCCAGAACGCCATGCCCGGCCGCGCCCCGAGGGTTGTCGCCGCGCGCGGCAGGTTGCGGTCGATGTTCTCCATCACCGAGAGCATGGTCAGCACGGCAAGCGGCAGCAACGCGTTCACCATGCCGACGAGGACGCTGCCGAAATTATAGAGCAGGCTCGCCGGGCTCGAGATGATGCCGAGCGACAGCAGGAGCTTGTTGATGACGCCGTTGCGCCCGAGCAGCACGATCCAGGCGAAGGCGCGCACCAGGAAGCTCGTCCAGAACGACAGCAGCACCCAGAACAACAGCGCCGCCTTCCGTTCCTTGCCGACGACGGAAATCAGATAGGCGATCGGATAGCCGGTAACGACGCACACCAGCGTCGTCACCAGCGAGATCTTCAGCGTGATGAGGAGGACATCGATATAGACGGATGAGGCGAGGAGCTGGCGGTACGGCGCAAGCGTGAATCCGCTGTCGTTGTAGATGCTGAGCAGCAGCAACTGGCCGACGGGGTAGACCAGGAAGAAGACGAGCAGCAGGACGAGCGGGCCCCCCATCGCAACCCAGGTCCAGGCCTGCGACCGGGCACGCGCGCGCGTCGTGGTCCGGAGCTGGCCCGGCTCGATCGCGGGCGCTTTGGCCAATGCCATGGCGTCAGTGTCCCATGCCGTCACGAATCGCGACGGCATCCGCGGAATTCCAGCCGAGCGAGACGCGTTGGCCAATCTCGTAAGGCGCCGCGCTCGATCGCGTAGGATAGGCCGCGACGAGCTGCGGCATGTCGGCCTTTTCGGGCGCGATGTAGAGCCGCGTCATGCTGCCGCTGATCATCACGTCGACCAGCCTGCCGGTGAGCTTGCCGTTCGCCGCATCTGCGACATGAAGGTTCTGGGGGCGGACCATCAGCTTGACCGGCTCGCCGGCCGTAAAGCTCGCGCCGTTGCCGACGGCGCGCGAGGCCGCCGTCTGGTCGGCCAGCACGATGTCGAGCCCCTGCGCATCGACCTGCCGCACCGTTGCGCTGAGCAGGTTGGACTCGCCGAGAAAGTCCGCGACGAAGATCGATTGCGGGCGGAAGTAGAGATCCTCCGGCGTGCCGAGCTGCTCGATCGCGCCTGCATTCATCAGGCAGATGCGATCGGACATGGTCATCGCCTCCTCCTGGTCGTGAGTGACGTAGATGATCGTGGTGCGGAGCTCGCGATGGATGCGCTTGATCTCGAGCTGCATCTGATCGCGCAGCTTCTTGTCGAGCGCGCCGAGCGGCTCGTCCATCAGGATGATCGCGGGCCGGTAGACGATGCAGCGCGCGAGCGCAATGCGCTGCTGCTGGCCGCCCGAGAGCTCGCGCGGATAGCGTTTTGCGACATGCGGCAGGCGCACCGTCTCCAGCGCCTCCGCGGTGCGCCGGCGCGCGTCGGCGGCGGCGACCTTCCGCATTTTCAGCGGAAACGCGATGTTGTCCTCCACCGTCATGTGAGGAAACAGCGCGTAGTTCTGGAACACGACGCCGATGTCCCGGTCAAAGGCAGGACTGTGCGTCACATCGGTATCGTCGACCAGGATCTGACCTTCGTCCGGATGCGCGAGTCCCGCGATCAGGCTGAGCAGCGTCGTCTTGCCCGACCCCGAAGGGCCGAGCAGCGTGAGGAATTCACCCTTCGCGACGTCGAGGCTGGTCGGCGCCAGCGCGACGAAGTCACCATAACGCTTGGTAAGTCCTTTGACGCGCAAGCTCGACGATGTCATGCCCTGCTCCAATCACGAGGCTTAAGCCAGGATCCAGCTATTGAAGCGCTCGATGACGGCGGCCTGGTTGTCGTACCAGAACTTCGCATCGATCTTCAGGCCCGCCTTGATGTTGTCCGGATAGGTCGGACAGTTCCTGGCGAGCTCCGGCTTGACGTAGTTGAAGGCCTCCGGCTGCGTGAGGCCGGCGGGGAAATACTCCATAAGCGCTGCTTGGCGTTTCGGATCGGAGGCGAACTTGATGAACTCGCGACAGGCATCCGCATTCGGCGTACCGGCGAGGATCGACCAGTTGTCGCCGCCCCAGATGCCCTGATTCCAGACGATCTCGACCGGTGCGCCGGCCGCCTGCGCGGCCTGGGGACGCGACACCCAGGTCGGCAGCAGGTCGATCTCGCCCGAGGTCAGCATCTGCTCGACCTGCGCGCCGCTGGTCCACCACACCGCGACCTGCGACTTGATCTTGTCGAGCGAGACAAAGGCCTTGTCGAGATCGCAGGGATAGACCTGCGCAGTCGGCACGCCGGCGCCCATCAAGGCCTCCTCGATCGTGTCGAACGGATGCTTGCGCACGGCGCGGCGCCCCGGAAACTCCGCCACGTTCCAGAAATCGGCCCAGGACTGCGGCGCCTTGCGGCCCTTGAAGGCGTCCGTTCGATAAGCCAGCACGGTCGTGTAGACGTTGGTGCCGACGCCATAGGGCGACATGAATTCGGCAGGGATCGACTTGATGACGGGCTCGGATTCGAGGCCGTGCTTTTCGAGATATTGCTTGCTGCCAGTGGTCAGCAGCAGGATCGCGGGCCAGCTGATCTTGGCCATGTCCCAGGTGTAGTTCTTGGTATCGACCATGGTCTTGATCTGTGCGACCGGCTCGGCATTGGCCTGCACCCCGACCACCTCGATGCCCGTGGCTTCCGTAAACGGACGGTAGAACACCGCACCATAGGCCTTGGTGTAGATGCCGCCGTCGTCGCGCACCACGATGCGTTTTCCTGCGGCACGGGACGGCGACCAGATCGCGGGAGCAGCCAGTGCGACGGCGCCGGCACCTGCGCCCAGCAGCAGGCGACGGCGGGAGGTGATGATCTTCGGAAGATGCGTCATGGTCAGTCCCCTCTATGCGATGTTGCGATGGATGGCGAAGAAACGTGCGCCTGCGCAGATGGCGGCGGCAGGACCTGGCCGGGATTGAAGAGAGCCAAGGGATCGAAAGCCTGCTTCACGGCGCGCATCAGCGCGAGTTCGATCGGAGGCTTGTAGCGGGTCATCTGCTCCATCAAGGTGCGGCCGACACCGTGCTCGGCGCTGAAGGTGCCACGGAGCGATGCCGCAACGTCGTTGACGGCATGACGGATACGTTCCCCGACAGCGTCGCGGTCCCGCAAGGCATCCCATTCGGCAAAGCCAAAGAAGGGAATGAGATGGATGTTGCCATCACCCATATGGCCGACGATCACGAACGGCAGATCTGGAATGATGGCGTGCACCTCGCTCATGGCCTGCGCGATGAAGGCAGGAACGGCCGACACCGGAACGGCGCTGTCCGACGTCAGCCCGACGCCGGCCTTCTTGTTGGCTTCCGACACGCTGTGACGCACCAGCCACATCGCCTTGCGCTGGGCTTCGCTCGCGGCGACGACACCATCGCTGATCAAGCCGGCCTCCAGCGCGCGCTCGAGGACGGCCTGCATGCTCGCGTTGAGCGCCTCGGCATCGCCGGTATCGGACAGCTCGACGAGAACATGCCAGCTGTCGACTTGCGCGACCGGGCAGCGGCGGCCCGGCACCTGCTCGAGCACGAGCTGGATCTGTTTGGCGTTCATCAGCTCGAAGGCGGAAAGCCGCGAATTGCAGGAAGCCTGGAACAGGCCGAGCACATCGAGCGCCTGCTGTGGGCTGTCGACGGCGAGCCAGGCGACGGCTTCGGCGGTCGGCAGCGGATGCAGCTTCAGCACCGCGCCGGTGATGATGCCGAGCGTGCCTTCGGAGCCGATGAAGAGATGCTTGAGGTCGTAGCCGGTGTTGTTCTTGCGCAGCGCGTAGAGGCCATCCCAGATGGTGCCATCCGGCAGCACGACCTCGAGACCGAGCACGTTGTCGCGCGTATTGCCATAGCGCAGCACGCCAGTGCCGCCGGCATTGGTGGCGATGTTGCCGCCGATCTGGCAGGAGCCTTCGGCACCGAGGCTCACCGGATAGAGCCGCCCATTGGCTGCCGCGGTCTCCTGGATCGTGGCCAGCACGCAGCCGGCATCGACCACCATGGTGTTGTTGACGGGATCGATCGACCTGATCCGCCGCATGCGGGTCAGCGCGATGATGACCGGCGGCTTGCCCTGGCCGGTCGGCGTCGCGGCACCACACAGGCTGGTATTGCCGCCCTGCGGCAGCACGGGCGTGCCGCTCTCGACGCAGAGGCGAACGATGGAAGCGACCTGCTCGGTCGTGGACGGCAGAACGGCGCAGACTGCGGGCGCCCGATAGCGGCCGCGCCAATCCTCGGTGAGGCCCGCGAGATCCTCCTCGCGAACGAGCACGGCCGTGTCGCCCAGCAAGCGCTTGAACGCCTCGATCAATGCCATCAACCGGCCTCCCGGATGGGACCGCCAGTGGCCCCGACCGCTCGCTTCATTGTTAATTGCTATGCGATTACTTCAATCGCATTATGCTGATCATGGATTTGAGGCCGAGCGGAGTCAAGCGGGTCGGCGCCGGGATTTGGTCAGACGCCAAGTCCCGATGAGAGCCGCGGTCCGAGCTGGGGAGGTGATGGTGGCAAGTATGTAGCGATGGTCCGGCCGCGGAGATGATAACGCTCATCGACCGCCTTTCGTCGCCGGCAAGGCGGATCTTCGGTCAAGCCGGCCCGGCCTGATCCTCCAGCATTACGCTTCCGTCACGGCTCGCCGCGGAGCCAGGCTTTCACTTTCCGCAACAGGCCGTGGCGCAACTCTTCGACCGAAGCCGCCTCCGCGGGCGTCAATGTCTGCATCACGGCATCGACGTCGTCCATGGCGAGTGGCGGCGTAACGTCCATATCGGCCGGTGCGAGGCCGGCGGCGGCGAGCGCGATCGGGCCGACATGCAAGAGGAATGCGCGCTCATACTCGCGCGACAGCCGCGCGACCGCATCCTCCAGCGGCAGCCAGTCGACCGCCTTGATGTCGTTCATCAGCTTGCGGACGGGCCCGCCGTTCGCCTCCATGCGCCAGAAATGCACGATCTTGGAGCGCCCACCGGATGGATAGGCGAGCGTGCCCAGAAATTCGTGGATGGCGACGTCGTGGCCCGTCTCTTCCAGCACCTCGCGGTGCGCGGCTTCCCTCAGCGTCTCGTCATCGTCGAGCTTGCCCTTGGGCAAAACCCATTCATTGCGCTTGCGCTGGCGCACCACCGCGATCAGCGGCGCATCACGCCGCAGCACAATTCCACCTGCCGCCAGAACCGGCGCCCGCGCCATCACTCAATACCCGTCGTGTCGACCGAATCGTCCCCGGGAACGATATAGGCCGCCGACACGGCGGATTGAAGGCTACTTTTTTTGCAGCAGCGCCTGTCCCGCACGGATGCACGTGCCCTCGGCGATGCCCTCGCAGAAGGCAAAATCGCCGGGCGCCAGGATGATGATGGTCGAGCCGTGCTCGAACCAGCCGAGCTCCTCGCCTTTCCTCACATTGACGTCGCACGGGAAATTAACCGGGCCGCGGGTCTGCGCGTTCAGCACCATGTCGAGGAAGTGCAGCCGGATGCTCGCGACCAGGATGGCCGCCACCGGCACCAGCGTCACCGCCTCGCCGGTCGACAAATGCGTGCGAATCACCGCGCGCTCGTTCTTGCAGAACAGACGCTCGACCCGCTTCAGCGCAATCGGGTTGACGTTCCAGACATCGCCGTGGATCAACGTGACGCGCTCGACATGCGCGTCGTATGGCGCATGGAAGCGGTGGTACATGCTCGAGGTCAGCCGCAGCGTGACGAAAGAGCCGTTGCGATGCTGCTCGACCAGGGCGGGATCGCCGAGGAGATCGAGCAGCGAATAGGGCGCGCCCTTGACCTGGAAGAGCTCGGTGTCGGCGATCTTGCCGTGCGCGCCAACGATGCCGTCGGAGGGACTGGCAACGATCGCGGGCTCCGGATCGAAAGGACGCAAGCCAGGCTTGAGCTCGCGGGTGAAGCAGTCGTGCAGGCTCTTGAAATGGGTCTTGCGCGCCTCCGACAGATCGAGGTCGGAGAACAGCTTCCACAGCGCGATCGAGCCGTCCCGCACCAGCGGGTTCTCGATCTTGGAGAACCAGCCCATGAAGCGGGTCAGCGCCGCACGCGGAATGCGGTTGGTCAGCAGGAAATTGAGGTCTTCCTGCTGGGTGAAAGAGGCGATGAGGGCTTTGACTGTCATGAATCTGTCAGCAGGTAGGATTAGCGCTTGTTGTCATGGAAACGACACTCCCGATTCTCTCATTGTCCGTGGCCGCCGCAGCGTCTGCTGCCGCCGCCTTCCCGAAGATCAAGGCGCGGATCGAGCTGTCCCGCGCAAAACACCGCTCGCTCTCGGGGCATTCCAAGATGTCGCGAAGGGTGGCGCGGCTGATCCCGTTCTACGAGTTCGAGGGCGACGACTATTTCGCCTGTGACGGCGCGCCGGCGAATATCGCGGCCCAGCGCCACGACGGCTTCTTTCGCCTCGCCGGTCTCTATGCCACGCGCTACGCCAAGGGCCGTGCGCTGACGAACGAGGCGGCGAAAAGAATCTCCGACCTGCAATTCACCGAAAGCTACCGTGTGCCGTTCCAGTTCTCCCGTCTCGTGCGCGAGAACCTGGGCACCTCGAGCTTCATGCAGTCGTCCGACGGTGTCACCGTCACCGATCTCGACGGCAACGTCTCCTACGATCTTACCGGCTCGTACGGCGTCAACATCTTTGGCAACGACTTCTACAAGGAGTGCATCGGGGAGGGCGAGAAGCGCGCCCAGGCGCTCGGGCCTGTACTCGGCCCCTACCACCCCGTCATCGCCGAGAACGTGACGCGGCTCTGCCAGATCTCGGGCCTCGACGAAGTCTCCTTCCACATGTCCGGCACCGAAGCCGTCATGCAGGCCGTCCGCCTCGCGCGCTACCACACCAAGCGCACGCATCTGGTGCGCTTTGCCGGCGCCTATCATGGCTGGTGGGGCGACGTGCAGCCCGGCGTCGGCAACCCCATTGCCGCGCATGAGACCTACACGCTCGCCGAAATGTCCGAAAAGACGCTGCATGTCCTGCGCACGCGCCGCGACATCGCCTGCGTGCTGGTCAATCCGCTCCAGGCGCTGCATCCGAACGCGAACGCGCCCGGCGATTCCTCGCTGGTCGACAGTTCGCGCGGTGGCAACTTCGACCGCGACGCCTATACCGCCTGGCTCAAGAAGCTGCGTGAGGTCTGCACCGAGCGCGGCATCGTGCTGATCTTCGACGAGGTCTTCGTCGGCTTCCGTCTCGCTCCCGGCGGCGCCCAGGAATATTTCGGCGTGCGCGCCGACATGGTGACCTACGGCAAGAGCCTCGCCGGCGGCCTTCCCGTCGGCGTGGTCTGCGGCCGCAAGGACCTGATGCGCCGCTTCCGCGACGATCGTCCCGCCGACGTCTGCTTCGCCCGCGGCACCTTCAACTCGCATCCCTACGTCATGACGGCGATGGACGAGTTCTTGAGCCGGCTCGCAAGCCCGAACTTCCGCGCCATCTATGACGGGCTGGATGCGATCTGGGACGGCCGCGCGCAAAAGCTCAACCAGATGCTGAGCGAGGCCGATCTGCCGGTGCGCGTCGCCAACCTGTCCTCGATCTGGACGGTGAAGTACACCGAGCCCTCCCGATACAACTGGATGCTGCAATACTACTTGCGCGCCGAGGGCCTCGCCTTGAGCTGGGTCGGCACCGGACGGCTGATCTTCAGCCTCAATTACACCGACGCCGATTTCACCGAGGTCGCCGAACGCTTCGTCCGCGCCGCGCAGAAGATGAAGGCCGACGGCTTCTGGTGGCACGATGCTGCGCTGACCAACAAGCGCATCAAGCGGCAGATCCTTAAGGAGATGCTGGCCAAGCGCTTCGCGCGCTGAGGGCCGTTCTTCACCCACGTCCAACGTCATTCCGGGGCGCGGCGCAGCCGCGAACCCGGAATCTCGAGATTCCCTGGTGCGCAATGGCGCACCATAGCTCGGCTCTTCGAGCCGCCCCGGAATGACGGTGTTTGAGGTAGCCCCCAAGACGTGGATGCCCGGGACGAGCCCGGGCATGACGTAACCTTTGAACATCGGAGTGTTTGGTGAGAGCCGCGCGCTCAGGCGTGCTGCTCGCTGAGCTCAGGCTCGGCGATGAAGCCCAGCGTGTGCTCGGGGACGAGATGCAGGCCCGGGTCCATCAGCTCGCCGCGCATCAGCGCGAGCGGCGCCTTGCGGTAGAGCATCAGGTCGTGGAACGGGTCGGTCAAAATCTTGGTCATCCAGACGAGGCCGGTCTCGACATCGCGGATGAAGAACAGGTGCACGGTGCGGAACAGCAAGCCTCCGGCGCCGACCGCGAGCCAGATCTTTGCGACCTGCCGACAGAAGTCGGTCGCGCTCGCGAATGGCTTGAACAGGCCGAACAGCGTCGGATCGGCGAACAGAACCAGCGGCGACAGCGCCCAGATCGCCATCAGCACGACCTTGCGCTGAAGGTTGTAGCCGACCTTGATCTCTTCCTTGTGCTCGTGCGTCGCCTGGTTGATGTGGTCGTAGC
>NZ_JBANBJ010000105.1:0-23745 GCF_059803515.1 Bradyrhizobium sp. UFLA05-125
CTTCGGGCCGGTCGACGGTGAAGTGGTTTGCGAGCTCGGCGCGGATGTCCTTCGAGATCGAGGTCATCTCGTCGAAACTCTTGGCGCCGCGGAAATAGATCCAGTGCCACAATTGCTGCACGCGCATCTTGCGCTGTGCGGGCGCAACGCCGATCTCGCCAAGGCGCTCGGCAAGCTCGTTGCGCGACAGGCCGATGAGCGACGGTCTGGCCGGCGGCACGTAGGTTTCGAGCGGAGTCTTCTCCACGAGTGTTGCGTTGTGCGGCTCGGTCATCGGTTACCTGAGATTGCTGCTATCTCGTCATGCCCGGGCTTGTCCCGGGCATCCACGTTCTTTTCCCCGTAGCCAGCGCGTGGATGGCCGGGACAAGCCCGGCCATGACGGCTGTACCTTTGGGATAGCCCCTATATAGCAACCGGACCTGCCGATTGCGACCGCGCTAACGCTTGCAGTCCTGCGCGATTCGATCGAGGGCCTGCGCCAGGCCCTTGAGCGAAAACGTGTCGGTGGTCTCGGTCCCCTTGGCCGAGACGCCCTTGACCACGAGATCGGCGGATTTGCGCATGGCCTCGACCATCCGATCCTCCTCGGCCGCGTTCTTGATCCATAGGCCGTCGCCTTGCGTGTACATCGCGTAGGACGCACCGCCGACCTCCAGCGTCGATTCCGAGCCCGGTTTCAGCGCGTAACCGATCATCACCGAGACTTCGTTGCTGACCCTCTCCGACGGCCGGGTCGAGACGAAGGCATAGGCCGGATCGCGCGGCCGGTTCGGCGGATTGGTCTTCGATGACGAGGGTTTTGCCAGCGCGAAACAGACTTTCTTGCCGTTGGGCGTCGCCGAATAGGCGCCCCAGGTGCCGAACTGGCCGATCAGGGTCGGCTCCGCGCCACCTGCAATGGCCGGAGGCGGCGCTACCGGCTTGCTCTCAGGCTTTGCAGCCGTCTTGGCAGCCGCGGCCGGCTTAGCCGCTGCCTTGGGTGCCGGTTGCGCCGGTGGTGCGGTTTGCGCGCGCGCAAGCTCGGCCGTCCCGCACGCCACCACGCCAGTCATCAAGGATAAAAAAAGCACCCGCCACATGCTGGAGTGGTTCCCTCAATATTGTGACTGGAAGATGGCCCGGCCGGACTTTGTCCCAAGGCCAAAATAACCCGTAAGAGCCTGATTCGGAACGAGGTTACGGGGAAGAAAGTCCTAGTCTTACCGCTTAGACCTTCGACCTAGCGGCACGCTGCGCGGCCCATTGCGCCTCGGTCCAGCCGAGCAGGTCCTCGGCGCCGGAACTGCGCAAATGGGCGCCGCCATCGATCACCACCATCTCGCCGTTGATATAGCCGGCGCGGTCCGAGACCAGAAAGCTGGCGAGATCGGCGAGCTCGGCATGCTCGCCGGTGCGGCCCAGCGGATTGCGCGACGCCCAGCCCTCATCGCGGCCGTCCGGGCGCAGCTGGCCGGAGGCGCCGACGGTCGGGAACGGACCCGGCGCAATCGCCACGGTGCGGATGCCCTTCGGGCCCCATTCCACGGCGAGGCTCCTGGTCATCGCCAGCACGGCCGACTTCGCCATCGCTGAAGGCACGGTGAAGGCGCGGCCGGTGATGGTCGAGGTCGAGAGGATGGAGAGCACGACGCCCCCATGCCCGCCTTCGATCCAGCGGCGGCCCGCCGCAAGCGTGCAATACATCGCGCCGTGCAGCGTCGGCGCCAGGATCGCGTCCGCGGCACGGAATGAGAGATGCTCGCTCTGTGCGATGAAGGTCGCCGCCGCATTGTTGACGAGAATATCGAGCGGCGCCTCGCGCCAGATCTGATCCATCATGCGATCGACCGCCGCACCGTCGCGGATATCGCAGACGATGGTCGTGACCTTGCCGCCGGTCTGGTTTCGCATCTCGCTGGCGGCAGCCTCGAGGCGATCCGGCTTGCGGCCGCAGATCGCGAGCTCGGCGCCGAGCGCGAGGAAGCGACGCGCCATCGCAGCACCAAGTCCGGAGCCGCCGCCGGTAACGAGGATGCGCTTGTCCCCGAGCAGGCCTGTTTCAAACATCGTTTGAATCCTCCCATGGCGATCCTCATCCTGGGGAGCTTGCGTAGCAAGTGTCTCGAAGGATCGAGGCCCGCGCTGCGGCAGCTCGACCTTCATGGTTCGAGACGGAGCTAACGCGCCTCCTCACCATGAGGAGCAGAAACCGGATTGTGGCCCGGCTTCAAATCCGGCAGAAACGAGCCCAACTATAATTCCGATCTCGAAACGCCAAGCATGTCTATGAACGTGTGTCTCAAGAAGGTGTCGCCATGAAAGCCATCCTCTGCTCGCAATATTGCCAACCCGACGATCTCGTGCTGGCCGATGTGCCGGATCCTGTGGCAGGGCCCGGCGAAGCCGTGATCGCGATCAAGGCGGCGGCGCTGAATTTCTTCGACATTCTGATGATTCAGGGCAAGTACCAGATCAAGCCGCCGTTCCCGTTCTCGCCGGCCGCCGAAGTCGCCGGCGTCATCGAAAGCATCGGCGCGGGCGTGACCGATCTGAAAGTGGGCGATCGCGTGGTGGCCTCCTGCGGCCACAACGGCGCGCGCGAGAAAATCGCGCTGCCGGCTGCTTCGATCGTGAAGATCCCGGACAATCTCGACTATGACCGCGCGGCCGGCATCATCATCATCTACGGCACCGCGCTGCATGCGCTTGAAGATCGCGCGAGCCCGAAACCGGGCGAGACGCTCGCGGTGCTGGGCGCGGCGGGCGGCACCGGCCTGGCGGCGTGCGAGCTCGGCAAGCTGATGGGGCTGAAGGTGATCGCCTGCGCCTCGTCGGACGAGAAGCTCGCCTTTGCGAAAGCGCACGGCGCGGAGTTGACGCTCAACTACGGCAAGGAAGATCTAAAGGAAGGCCTGCGCAAGCTCACCGACGGCAAGGGCGTCGACATCATCTTCGATCCCGTGGGCGGTGCTTACGCGGAAGCCGCGCTGCGCTCGATCGCGTGGGAAGGCCGCTTCCTGGTGATCGGTTTTGCTGCAGGCGACATCCCAAAGATGCCGCTCAACCTCGCGCTGCTGAAGGGCTGCGATATCCGCGGCGTGTTTTGGGGTGCCTGGACGCGGCTCAATCCGGCGAAGAACCGCGCCAATCTGGAGAAGCTCGTGAAGTGGACTGCGGAAGGCAAGATCTCCTCCCACGTCGACCGCACCTTCCCCCTGGCGCAGACCGCGGATGCGCTGAAAGTGTTGGCCGGCCGCCAGGCGATGGGCAAGGTGATCCTGCATCCCTGACGTCGCGCGGATGTTGCGAAACGTTGCTCGCCACGAGGCTGGCCGTCATCGCCCGGCCTGATCGCGCGATTCGGTATTTCAGAGATGGCGGTCGGATACGTGGCCGCCCCCGCTCTCGCGCACAATAACGCGCCGCGGTATGGTAAAAAATTTCTCAACCACAGCGATCAAAATATACGGTGCACTTCCCGTCTTCGCCTCAATCAAACCTAAATCTTTCCTGATTCGCCCCAATCGTCGTCGTCTTTTGGGCTGAATCGGACGGCGATTTACCGGTTCCAGTGGCGGGGGCTTCTGGACAACAACAAGAAGACTTTACCCGGGATGCCCCCAGCGCGTTGCGTTTAGTAATAGGGGAGCATCAACCATGGAGACGACGGCCTACCGTCTGTCCAAGACGTCTCGGGCGTTCGACCTCGAGCAAACGATCGATCCGAGCGCTATGCCCTATCATCTGGCCCAGGCTGACCGGACCGAGCTTTCACCACACGATCCGATCCCGCTGTTCCTGTCAGATCCGCAGGGCACGCCGGATCCGCGGGAGTTTACGCCCCGCCGCGTGCGGCGCATTGGCCTCGCCACGCAGATCGTGGCCAGCGTGCTGGCCGCATCCGCCATCGCCGTGCTGGTCGCGCTGTTTCAATCCGACGTCAGCCGTCTCTATGCAGTCTATGCCACGGCCTGGATCGGCAGCGTGGCGGCGGAGGAGCCGGCGACACCTCCGGTACCGGTCGCAAGCCAGACTCCGCTGAAGGATCCGGCCCGGGTGTCGAACCCGGTGCAGGTCGCGAGCGCAGAATCCCGCGAGGCCATCGCGCCGTCGACGCCGAGCCGCGAGGCGATCGCGACCGCCTACCAGAACGCGCTGCAAGCGCAGACGCCGACGCAAGCGCAGGCACCGACACAGGCCGTCGCCGCACCCGTTGCGCCGCCGCCGGAGCCGCCGGCGCCACCACCTCAGCCCGTGGTCAAAACGCTCGACGCCGACACGCTGGCCGGGCTGATGACGCGCGCCAAGAGCCTGATGACGATCGGCGATATCGCCGCCGCCCGGCTGCTGCTCGAACGCGCGGCGAATGCGCAGGACGCGACAGCGGCGTTCGTTCTGGCACAGACTTTTGACCCGACCGTGCTCGGCACCAAGGATACGCGCAGCATCACCGCGGATCCCACCACCGCGCGGAGCTGGTACCAGAAGGCCGCCGCGCTCGGATCCGCGGAGGCACGCGCGCGCCTCACGCAACTTCAAGACTGAGATTCCAATTTAAGCAGAGGACATCATGCGTAACGCTTTGCGAATGGCGCTTGCCGCCATAGTGACGATGTGCGGCTTAGCGGCGGCACAGGCCGAGCAGACCGAATACGACCCGAGCAAGGTCTCGGACAGCCTGAAGGCGATCTTCCAGTTCGGATCGGTCTCGACCAAGCAGGCGTTGAACGCCAACACGGTCACGCTGATCACCGGCACCATCGGCGGTACCTACGTGCAGTTCGGCGCCGATCTCGCCTCCGTGCTCGATGACGGCAACAAGCTACGCGTGCTGCCGATCGTCGGCCGCGGCTCGGTGCAGAGCGTCGCCGACATCCTGTTCCTCCAGGGTGTCGATCTCGGCATCGTTCGCGCCGACACGCTCGACTATCTCGAGCGCAAGGGGTTTGCGAGCGACATCAAGAAGCAGTTCACCTATGTGACCAAGCTCTACAACGAGGAAATGCAGGTCATCGCGCCGAAATCGGTTGCGACGCTCAAGGATCTCGAGGGCAAGAAGGTCAGCGTCGATCTGCCCAATGGCGGCACCTTCGTCACCGCGCTCACGGTGTTCGAGCGGCTCGGGATCAAGGCCAACTTCGTCTATATCGAACAACGCATCGCGATGGAGAAGCTGAAGGCCGGCGAGATCGACGCGGTGATCGTGGTCGGCGGCAAGCCGTACAAATCGGTCTCGACCTTCAACAATGACGGCCGCTTCCACCTTGCCGGCGTGGACTACGCCAAGCCGCTCCAGAGCGACTATCTGCCGGCGACGTTGACCGCAAAGGACTATCCGAACCTTATCAAGGAAGGCGAGACGGTCGACACGATCGCGGTCCCGGCCGTCCTTGCCGCCTATAATTGGGGGCCGAAGACGGATCGTTACCGCAAGATCGCACTTTTCGTGGACGCGTTCTTCACGAAATTCCCGTCGCTGCAGAACCCGCCCTTCCATCCCAAATGGAAAGAGGTCTCGCTCGCGGCTCCCCTGTCGGGCTGGAACAGGCTGCCGGTGGCACAGCAATGGCTCGACAGCCACGGCGTCGAGCCGGTGGCGCGCCAGCGCTTCGAGACGTTCCTGAAGCAGAACCCGGCGGCGGCAAAGGTGTCCGACACCGACAAGGAAGCGCTGTTCAAGCAATTCCAGGCTTGGGAAGCGCAGAACAACTCGCGGCCGCAGGCGAGGTCGGAGAAGAAGTAGAAGGCGTCGTCAACACTCTTACCGTCATCGCCCGCGAAGGCGGGCGATCCAGTACGCCGCGGCAGTGCAAGGAACGTCTGGCGTCTCTGGAATACTGGATTCCCCGCTTTCGCGGGGAATGACTGCGGAAGGTGTGACTTGGCTCGCGTGACTACGCTTCCGCCTCTGCCTCGCCCACACCGCGCTTCAGCGCGGCACGGGCGGCTTCGCGGTGGTCCGGCGTGATGTGGCTGGCGACCAGCTTGATTGCGGTCGCGAGCACGGCGGCATCATCGGTGAAGCCGAGCACCGGCAGCATGTCGGGCACGACATCGAACGGCAGGATGAAATAGGCGATCGCACCCAGCAGCGACGCCTGCACATGGCGCGGCGTCTGCTTGTCAAAGGCGCAGTAATAGGCGGCGAGCAGATCCTCTGCGAACGGCAGGTGCGCAACCACGCGCTTCAACTTGCGCCAGAAGCGCCGGCGCACGGTCTCGCGGTCTTCCGCCAGCCGATCGGCCGGCTCAAAGCCGACGCTGTGTTCGGCAGCAGCCATGGTCCAAAACTCCCCGTTCAGGCCGGCGCGGCCGATTGTCCCAGCCGATGCCGATCACAAGATGGGGATGCGTCGGCACAGCAACAAGGCGTCAGCCAAACCTGCCTGTCTTCAACCAAGGCCTGCCTGTTTGGCAATGGCGTTCATCGCCTTGGCGAGCTCGATATCGAGCGTGGTGACGCCGCCGGCATCATGGGTCGAAAGCACCACGTCGACCGTCTTGTAGACGTTCTTCCACTCGGGATGATGGTCCATCTTCTCGGCCACCAACGCCGCGCGCGTCATGAAGCCGAAAGCCTGGTTGAAATCCCGAAAGGCAAACGTCCTGCCGATCGCCTCGCGGCCGGGGGTCTCGGTCCAGCCGGATAGTTCGCTCAAGGCCTGCTTGCGTGCTTCCGCCGACAGCCGCTCCGTCATGGTCGCCTCCGTTTTCAGGGGAACTTTACCCTAACACGGTGCTGACGCCGAGGTTCATACAGGGTTGTCGTCCTTCCGCTAACCATGACGCAGATGTAACCCTGACGGGCAAGAATTTTGCTACAATTACCGGCCTAATGACCAGGCTAGGATGAAACCGAGCCTGAAGCACCTGTATGGGAGATCGATGACCGGGGGCCTCGACCTGGCCGAAACACCCACACCGACGTCGCCGCGATCGGCGGCGCGGAAGACCATGCTCGTTTCGCTCGCGTTCGTGCTCGCCATCGTCGGCGCGCTGGTCGGCGGTTATTATTTTGCGATGCGCCCGGTGACGCTGAAGATCGCGGTTGGCCCGGCCAACAGCGACGACGTCAAGGTCGTTCAGGCGCTGACGCAGGCCTTCGTCCAGAGCAAGGGCTATGTCCGGCTGCGTCCGGTCCAGACCGACGGCGCCACCGCTAGCGCCGAAGCGCTCGCCGAGAACAAGGTCGACCTCGCCATCGTCCGCGGCGATCTCGACGTGCCGAAGAACGCCCAGGCCGTCGCCACCCTGCGCAAGAACGTCGTCGTGCTGTGGGTCCCGCCGGCCGGCAAGGGCAAGAAGAAGGGCGCAAAGATCACCAAGATCGCGCAGCTCGCCGGCCATCGCGTCGGCGTGGTCGGCCGCACCCAGGCCAACGTCAATCTCCTGAAGGTGATCCTGCAGCAATATGGCGTCGATCCCGCCAAGGTGGAGATCGTGCAATTCCCGGCCAATGAAGCCGCCGAAGCGATCCGTACCCAGAAGGCCGACGTCTATCTCGCTGCCGGACCCGTCAACAGCAAGATCACCGCGGATGCGATCGCCGCCTCCACCAAGGACGGCGGCACGCCGACCTTCCTCGCGATCGATTCGGCCGACGCGATCGCGCAAAACCATCCAGTCTATGAGGCGTCCGAGATTCCCGCCGGCACCTATGGCGGCTCGCCCGACCGGCCCGATGACGAGGTCAAAACCATCAGCTTTGCCCACCACATCGTGGCGCGCAAAGGCCTCTCGGACACCACCGTTGCCGCCTTCACCCGCCAGCTCTTCGCGATACGCCAGCAACTGGTGACGGAATTCCCGCTGGCGGCGAAGATCGAGACGCCCGACACCGACAAGGACGCCGTGATCCCCGTGCATCCTGGCGCGGCCGCCTTCGTCGACGGCGAGGAAAAGACCTTCCTCGACAGGTACAGCGACTACATCTGGTGGAGCCTGATGGCGCTCTCGGCGATGGGCTCGATCGGCGCCTGGTTCGCCGGCTACCTCAAGAAGGACGAGCGCGACAACAACAGCCATCTGCGCGAGCGGCTGCTGGACATGATCGCGGCTGCGCGGCGCTCGGAGACCATCGACGAGCTCGACCAGATGCAAAGCGAGGCCGACGACATCCTGCGCGACACGCTGCGCTGCTTCGACCACGGCGCCATCGAGGAAGGCGCGCTCACCGCCTTCAATATCGCGCTGGACCAGTTCCACGCCGCGGTCGCCGACCGCAAGGCGGTGCTGCTCAGCCTCCCACAGAACCTGCAGCGCGCCGGCGCCCAATTCCGCGCCGCCGGCAACGCGTAAGTGCTTGCGCGCGTAATTGCTGCGTCACATTGTCTCAATATAGCGTTGGCTTCGCAGTGACGGCTGCCGCCGCAGCCGTCCGGACCGATCCCGGGACGATTCCCCATGAAAATCAAATTCTCCCGCCGGCAATTCCTCTCCACCAGCGCCGGTGCGCTGGGCTCGATCGCGATGCCCTATGTGTCGCGCGCGGCCGACCGTCCGATGATTACCCATGGCGTGCAGTCGGGCGACGTCACCGTCGATGGCGGCGTGGTCTGGGCGCGCGCCGATCGTCCCTCGCAGATGCTGGTCGAGGTGGCGACGACCGATAGCTTCAAGGATGCCCGCGCGCTGCCGCCGATCGCCGCGCTGCCCGAGAGCGATTTCACCGCGAAGATGCTGGTCGAAAATCTGCCCGGCGGACAGGACATCTTCTACCGCGTCCGCTTCCGCGATCTGTCGCACACCGCGATCGAGAGCGAGCCGGTGGTCGGTCGCTTCCACACCGCACCCACTGACCGCCGCGACGTCAGCTTCGTCTGGGGCGGCGACGTCGCCGGCCAGGGCTGGGGCATCAATCCCGATGACGGCGGGATGTTCACCTTCTCGGCGATGCGCAAACACCGCCCGGACTTCTTCCTGCATTCCGGCGACACGATCTATGCCGACGGCGTGATCCCCTCCGAGGTGAAGCTTGCCGACGGCAAGACCTGGAAAAACGTCACCATCCCCGAAAAGGCCAAGGTCGCCGAGACGCTCGACGAGTTCCGCGCCGCTCACAAATACAATTTCACCGACGACAATGTCCGCGCCTTCAATGCCGAGGTGCCGATCTTCGTGCAGTGGGACGACCACGAGGTGACCAACAACTGGTCGCTGTCGAAGGATCTGCCGGCTACCTACAAGGAGCGCAACATCACCTTGCTCGCCGCGCGTGCCGCACGCGCCTTCCACGAGATGTATCCGATGCGCGAGAGCATCGTGGAGCCGGGCCGGGTCTATCGCCAGATCTCCTACGGCCCGCATCTCGACGTCTTCATGCTGGACGAGCGCAGCTATCGCGGCCCCAATGGTCCGAACCTGGAGACGGAATACGGCCCCGCGTCCTATTTCCTCGGCCCGGATCAGATGGCCTGGCTGAAGCGCGGCCTGCTCAACTCGCGCGCGACCTGGAAGGTGATCGCCTCGGACATGCCGCTCAGCCTGCTCGTCTATGACGATGCGGCCAACAAGAAGGGCTCGGAAGCCTTCGCGCAGGGCGACGGCCCGCCGCGCGGCCGCGAACTCGAGATCGCCGACATCCTGCGCTTCATCAAGATGGCGCCGATCAAGAACACGGTGTGGCTGACCGCCGACGTGCACTATGCCGCCGCGCATTACTACGATCCGAACAAGGCGCAATTCCAGGACTTTGAGCCGTTCTGGGAGTTCGTCTCGGGTCCGCTGCATGCCGGCACGTTCGGGCCGAACGAGCTCGACAACACCTTTGGACCGGACGTGCGCTTCATCAAGGCACCGGGGCTCGACAAACAGAACCTGCCGCCGTCGGCCGGCATGCAGTTCTTCGGTCATGTCAAGATCGACGGCGCAAGCGGCCAGATGACCGTCACATTACGCGACCGCGCCGATGTCGCGCTGTGGTCGACCACGCTCGATCCAAAGCTGGTCTAGAGCATACTGTTACCTGGAGGCACGCGTGCGCAGCGCGGCCTCCAGGGCATCACTCGAGCAGGGCTTTTGCAACCGCGGTAAGCCGGCGAACTCGGGCGGAATCCGCGTCTCGGCGCCGTAGCCGGTGACGAAGACGAACGGGACTTTGAGCGCAACCAGGCGCTCGGCGATCGCAAAACTCTTCTCACGCACCAACTCGACATCGAGAAGAGCGAAATCCGGCATACGGTCGGTGATCGCATCCAGCGCACGCGCAACCGACGCAACGGTGCGCACCTGCTTCACGCCGAAGCCGAGCAGGCGGTCCTCGAAATCGATCGCGATGATGGGATCGTCCTCAACGATCAGCACGTCGGCGGGGACATCGGAGCCGTCGAATGAAACGCGTCGCATGATCTCGTCGATTGAGGGCTGCATGGTCTTTCCAATCACGACGGCCTCAGGCCCGATGCCTGCGCCCCGCGCATCGGTGTTCCAGGAACGAAACCCACCACATCATCGTTTCTCAGTCTGTCCACTTGTGCACACAGGCGGCGAACGGACCCAGCTAATGTCGAAGGGGAGATCGGAGAGCTTTGGGATGGATGCACGAAGCAGCAAGACAGCCGAGATTGCGAGCCGCCCCTACAACAATCTGCTGCGGCGATTGAACCAGGCCGACTACACGCTGATCGCGCCGCATCTGACGACCGAGACGGCATCGGCGAGCGAGCTGCTCTACAATCCCGGCGACGACGTCCAGGTCGTGCACTTTCCCTGCGGGCCGTCGCTCGCGACCTTCCTCGTTCCCAACGAGGACGGCCGCGACGTCGAGACCATTCTGGTCGGCCGCGAGGGTGCCGTGGGTGGCATCGTCAGCGAGGGCTATCTGCCGGCCTATACGCGGATCATCGTGAAGTTCGGCGGCCCCTTTGCGCGCATCCATGTCGGCAAGCTCGAGGCAGCCAAGCGGAGCTCACCATCACTGCGCAACATCTTCGTGCGTTACGCTGACTGCATGCTCGCGCAGATATTCCAGTCGACGGCCTGTAATGCCATCCACTCGATCGAGCAGCGCACCGCCAAATGGATTTTGGCCGCGATGGAGCGCACCGACGGCGACGATAGCGTGCCGCTCACCCACGAGCAGCTAGCGACCTTGCTCGGCGTCGGCCGCAGCTATGCAAGCCGCATCATCCAGTCGTTCAAGACGCAAGGCATAATCGAAACCCGCCGCGGCTCGATCCTCGTGCGCAACCGCGATGGCCTCAAATTGCGGGCCTGCCTGTGCAATGACGCGGTGAAGGACCATTTCGAGGAGGTGCTGCGCGGGGTCTATCCGACGGAGGAGGCGGATGCCGGCGCGGGAGGCGGTCCGCCATCCCACTCCCGCCGCTAAGCCCCGGGAATACCCGGACAAAAATCAATCAACCAACCCCGAAAGAACACATTGTTTTTTGACGTTTTTTGCCTATATTGCGCTGCAAACGCATTGAGGTACCCGGCTCTGATGGCCGGGTTTCCTTTTTGGGCGGAAAGCGCCCGTTTCTCAGGTTTCCAGCGTTGTTTCGAGAAAGAGGTCCCGGTCTGACCGGCGAGATCGCGCTAACCCATTGTTCGACCGCAAAGAAGCTCACTCATGAACCTTCGTAACGTCGCCATCATCGCCCACGTCGACCACGGCAAGACGACCCTCGTCGACCGTCTCCTCCAGCAATCCGGCACCTTCCGCGAGAACCAGAAGGTGACCGAACGCGCCATGGACTCCAACGATCTGGAGCGTGAGCGCGGCATCACCATCCTGGCCAAGGCGGCCTCGGTGCAGTGGAAGGACACCCGCGTCAACATCGTCGACACCCCAGGCCACGCCGATTTCGGTGGTGAGGTCGAGCGCATCCTGAACATGGTGGACGGTGCGCTGGTGCTGGTCGACGCCGCCGAAGGCCCGCTGCCGCAGACCAAATTCGTGGTCTCCAAGGCGCTCAAGGTCGGCCTGAAGCCGATCGTCGTCATCAACAAGGTCGACCGCCCCGACGCGCGCCCGACCGAGGTGATCAACGAGGTGTTCGACCTGTTCGCGGCACTCGACGCCAGCGAGGAGCAGCTCGACTTCCCGATCCTCTACGGGTCGGCCAAGCAGGGCTGGATGGCCGAAAGCCCGGAGGGTCCGAAGGACAAGGGCATGGAGCCGCTGTTCGACCTGATCCTGCGCCACGTCGCGGCGCCGAAGGTCGAGGAAGGCCCGTTCAAGATGATCGGCACCATCCTGGAGGCCAACCCCTATCTCGGCCGCATCATCACCGGCCGCATCTCGTCCGGCGTCCTCAAGCCGAACCAGCAGGTCAAGGTGCTCAACGCCGACGGCAAGCTGGTCGAGCAGGGCCGCATCACCAAGATCCTGGCCTTCCGCGGTCTCGAGCGCACGCCGCTCGATGAAGCCGAAGCCGGCGATATCGTCGCCATCGCGGGCCTGACCAAGGGTACCGTGGCCGACACGTTCTGCGATCCGACCGTCGAGGTGCCGCTGCCGGCGCAGCCGATCGACCCGCCGACCGTGTCGATGTCGTTCATCGTCAACAACTCCCCGCTCGCCGGCACCGAAGGCGACAAGGTGACGAGCCGCATGATCCGCGACCGTCTGCTCCGCGAAGCCGAAGGCAATGTCGCGCTGCGCGTCGTCGAAGCCGCCGACAAGGATGCGATGGAAGTATCGGGTCGCGGCGAATTGCAGCTCGCGATCCTGATCGAGACCATGCGCCGCGAAGGTTTCGAGCTCTCGGTGTCGCGTCCGCGCGTCGTCTACCAGAAGGACGAAGCCACCGGCGCCACCATGGAGCCGGTCGAGGAAGTCGTCATCGACGTCGACGAGGAGCATTCCGGCGTCGTCGTGCAGAAGATGAGCGAGCGGAAGGCCGAACTGATCGAGATGAAGCCCTCGGGCGGCAATCGTCAGCGCCTGGTGTTCTACGCGCCGACCCGCGGCCTGATCGGCTACCAGGGTGAACTTTTGACCGACACCCGCGGCACCGCGATCATGAACCGCCTGTTCCACGACTACGCGCCCTACAAGGGCGAGATCCAGGGCCGCCGTAACGGCGTCCTGATCTCCAACGACCAGGGCGACGCGGTGGCCTACGCCATGTTCAAGCTGGAAGACCGCGGCCCGATGATGATCGAGCCGGGCTGGAAGGTCTATCGCGGCATGATCGTCGGCGAGCACACCCGCGACAACGATCTCGAGATCAACGTGCTCAAGGGCAAGCAGCTCACCAACATCCGCACTACGTCCAAGGACGAAGCGGTGCGCCTGACCCCGCCGATCCGGATGACGCTGGAAAAGGCGCTCGCCTATATCGAGGACGACGAGCTCGTCGAGGTGACGCCGAAGTCGATCCGCCTGCGCAAGAAGCATCTCGATCCGAACGAGCGCAAGCGCGCGGAGAAGGCCAAGGAAGCGGTGGCGTAAGGCCACGCTGTCATTTCCTGGTCATCTTGCTGTCATGCCCCGGCTTGACCGGGGCATCCAGTACGCCGCGGCTTCTCCGTATATCACTACTGTCTCTGGAATACTGGATCACCCGCCTTCGCGGGTGATGACTGTTCGTTTATGGTGGCTTCTCGCGAACGTGCTAGAGCCCAGCCATGACCTCCCTCCCCTCCTCCGTCGACGTCGCAATCATCGGCGCGGGCGCCGCTGGCCTCGGTGCGGCCCACGCGCTGAAGGATTCCAGCCTCTCTGTCGTCGTGCTCGAAGCGCGCGACCGGCTCGGCGGCCGCGCCTGGACCGTCCAGGCTTCACCTGAGGTCATCTTCGATGTCGGCTGCGGCTGGCTGCATTCAGCGGACAAGAATTCTTTCGTAGGAATCGCCGAACGCCTGAATTTCGAGGTCAACAAGGATATTCCGCCCTGGCGCGATCGCGCCTTTGGCGAGGTGTTTCCGGATAGCGAGCGCGAAGACTTCGGGCGCGCGATCGACGAATTCTACGAGCGTGTCGCGGAAGCTGCGCAGGACGACGAGGATGCGCCAGCCGAACGCTATCTCGAACCCGGCAATCGCTGGAACCCCATGATCAATGCGGTCTCGACCTATGTGAACGGCTGCGAGCTCGACCGCGTCTCGATTCTGGACATGGACGCCTACGAGGACACCTACTTCAATTGGCGCGTGCGGGCCGGATTTGGCACGCTGGTCGCGGCCTATGGTGTCCCGTGTCCCGTGGCACTGAACTGCAACGTCACGCTGGTCGATCACTCCGGCAAACGCATCAGGCTCGAAACGTCGCTCGGCACGCTCACCGCGGCAAAGGTGATCGTCACGGTACCGACCAACCTGATTGCGGATGAAGCGATCCGCTTCTCGCCGCAGCTCCCGGCCAAGGTCGACGCCGCGCGCGGCCTGCCGCTCGGCGTCGACGACAAGGTGGTGCTGGCGCTGGAGGACGCGGAAGCCTTTCCAATCGAAGGCAATTTGCGCGGCGCCACCATGCGGACCGCCATGGGCACCTATCACATCCGCCCGTTTGGTCAGCCCTGCATCGACGGCTTTTTCGGCGGCCGCTTTGCACGCGAATTGGAGGACGCTGGCGATGGCGCCTTCGCCGCACAAAGCATCGACGAGATCGCGGACTATCTGGGCAACGACATCAGGCGCAAGCTGAAGCCGCTCGCCGAGTCCCGTTGGGCTCACGACCCCTTCGCCCGCGGCGCCTATTCCCACGCGCTCCCCGGTCATGCCGGCGACCGCGCCGTGCTGGCAGCTCCCGTCGATGGGCGGCTGTTCTTCGCAGGCGAGGCGACGTCGCCACACTTTTTCTCGACCGCGCACGGGGCGCGGGATTCGGGTGAGCGGGCGGCGGGGGAGGTGTTGGCGGCGATGGCGAAGGCGTAACAGCAGACTCCGTCATTGCGAGCGCAGCGAAGCAATCCAGAATCCCTCCGCGGAAAGTTTCTGGATTGCTTCGTCGCTTCGCTCGTCGCAATGACGACGAGTACTATTCGATTACCCGCGCCCGCAAATCCGCGTCCGGCACGAAGCAGGCGTCGTACTTGCCGAAAATGCGGTAGCGGTTGCGCGCGACCAGATTGTAGACCGCGCTCCGCAGCGGCTTCGGCACGGCGAAGAGCACGCGCACCCAGCTCCAGCCGGGGAGCTGCGAGAGCACGGTCAGTGCGGCGTCCGATTTCATGAACACCTCGCCGCCGTGAACGACCGCGTTGGTGTCGGGATCATCGGGATCGATGCCGAAGGTCTGTGCGAGCTTCGTTCCGTACTCCGACTGGATCGGCGTGAAGCGGAATCGCCTTGCCGTGTCGCGCGTCGCGACGAAGCGGATCCAGCGCGAGCAGAAGATGCAGACGCCGTCGAACAGGATCACGTCGTCATCGGGCCATTTGCTCATTCGGAGACTCTGTCTTGACGCGTTTTCTTCACGCGAACCGGTACCCACTTCGCTCGAAAACACTATCGGTTGTCCAACATCAACAGCGCGACGAGCATCAGCACGATCGCCGGGCCCGTCTTCACCAGTGCGCCGAGCGGCTCGATCCAGAGATCCGGCGTCAGGATCGCGGCGCCGACCATATAGCCGAGCGAGGCAACGATGCCCGCAATGAGCCCGAATGCCGAGGTGCGACGGAATGCGATGAGGAGGCCGACCGACATGTCCATCAGGCTGGTCCCGATGGTGATGGGATCGACCAGTGCGGACGGAAAGCCGTGCGTGCTCAGGATGCCGGCGGCGGCACGGTAGGAGACGAACAGGGCGATGAAACCGGAGACGACCCAGAACGCGACCAGGCTCGCGAAAACCAGCGCCTTGACCAGGTACAGCCGCGCGAACCATTTGTCCTGGATGGTGGCGGGATGGCGTCCGATCGTGTCTGCCAGTGTCTTCGGCGCGAGGCCTGTAGCCGCAATCCAATGCTGCGGGTCGCCCGTCACGCCGCGGCGCAGTTCGGCGATCGCGGTCGAGCGCATCGGCGGCATCCAGCCGAGCCGGCTGGCGAGATCGCCGAGCCTCGCCCCAACGTCGAGCAGCAACGACGGCATCGCAAAATGCGGCCAGCTCGCGGTGCCGAAGGCAATACGGAATTGCTTGATGACGCCGGCCATCGTGACCGGCTCGGCGTGCATCAGGTCCCAGCTCACGGCTTTCACGGAAGGATCGTCAATGTCGCGCGCCGCGAGCCAGGCAATCGTGGCCGCGATGTCCTCGACCGCGACCGGACGGAACGGCGTCGCCATCTCCTCGGCCGGCAGGTCGAGCGGAAAGGCCGCGAGCGCGCGCAGCATGGCGCTGCCGCCATAGGCTGATGGCGCGACCACGAAGCCGGGGCGCAGGATCCCGTGAGGAATGCCGGAAGCGGCGATCAGACGCTCCGCCTCGCGCTTGGTCGTGGCAAAGGCGGTGCGGTCCTCGTTGGCGGAGCCGGGGATCGAGATGTGCACCAGCCGGATCGCGCGACCGCTATGCCTGATCGCCTGCAACAGGCGCGCGACGAAGTCGCGATGCACGGCATTGGTGTCGCTGCCGGGACCGTTCTGAAGCACGCCCAGGCAATTCACGATCACGTCGACCGAATGCTCGTTCAGAAGGCGCATCAGCGCCGCTGCGTCGAGCGTTATGATCGGCAGCTCGATATCGAGCGCGCTCATCTTCTGCGCCGGCGACAACTGTCGCGCCACGCCGATGACGCGAAAGCCGCGCATCCGAAGATCGTCGGTGACGAACCGGCCGATCAGGCCGGAGGCGCCGAGGAGGAGAATGTTGTGCGCCGCTTCACTCATCGCGTCACTCAAAACGGCTTTGCGATCATCAGCCAGAGGATCAGCATCGTCGCGCCAAAGCCTGGGAAGCCGAAGGCGAACCAGCGGCGGAACAGCACGAAATAGCGCGGCGGCAAGGCTACGTCTTGTTCGGCCGCCTTGCGCGCGAGATCGCGCATCTCGATCTGCATGAACACGACAGGCACCCAGAACAGCCCGGCGACGGCATAGAGCGCGAGGGAGACGACCAGCCAGCGCTCCGTGATCGACGTCGCCGAGAGCATCATCAACAGTCCGCCCGTGACCGGCTGGAGAATGACGGCCGAGAGCGTGAACAGGGCGTCCGCGATCACCACGACCGCGGCCGTGCGCGCGATGAACTCGGCATCCCGGCTGCGATGTGCCATCAGCATGAAGAAGGCGATGCCGCTTCCGGTGCCGAGGATGACGATGGCGCCCGCTACGTGCAGATATTTGACCAGGAAATACAGCGTCATGGTTTCTTGGCCAGCGCCGGCTTTGGCGATTTCAGCGCGCGTTCCAGCTCGGCGCTGGCGGCTTTGACGCCGGCTTCGGTCTCGATCATCCAGTGGCCCTCGCTGCCCACGGCAGGCAGCGCGCGGAAATCAACCTTGCCACCACTGCTGCGAAATGTATCGGCCAATTGCCGCGAAAATACTGGCGCGAAGTAGGTGTCGTTGGCCGCCACCAGCCACGTGACGGGCACGCGCGCCGCCTTGCCGAACTCGCCTGCCACTGAGATGAGCGTATGCGGCGCGCAGATCTGGTTCGGAAAGTCGTTGGCGTGGCCGCCGCGTCCGGGTGCGAAGGCGATGATGGCGCCAACCATGTTGGGGTCGGCACTAGAAAGCGCCAGCGCGCCCCAGCCGCCCGCCGAATGACCGAGCACGACGGCGCCATCCTTGCGGACGAAATCCTGTTCTCGCATAAATTCCAGCGCACGCGCGATTTCCTCAGCCGTGGCACGGCCCGACCGCGCATAGTCCGCCTCGTCGCAGCCGCCCTGGTCCTCGACATAGCGGCCGCCGGTTGCGCCATGGCCGAGCCGTTCTGGCACCAGCACGGCAAAGCCGCGCGCGATCAGAAACGTCGCCAGCGCGCGGTATTCCGGTTGCGGCATTTGCACACGACGCAACACATTTTGCGTCGACGCATGCGCGATTAGCGCGAGGCGGAACGGACCTTCGCCCGGCGGGCGAAAGAGCAATGCGCGCGCCGCGATGCTGGCGTCGGATGTGGGCACGCGCCACTCCTGCCGACGAAACGGCTCGCCCTCGGCGCCCGAGGCCCCCAACGCGCTCTGCGCCCGCACGGGTGTGGCAAGGATGAGCAGGGCAACAATGAACGCAGAGAACCGCATAACTGCCGGCAACAGGATTTGAAGGATAAAGCCCAGACTAGCTGGAACGAATCATCCTGGGCGGACTTTTCTCGCGTTGCCGCCATGCAGACCTTTGTCACAAAGCAGTTTTGCACCGGCACGCGGCAGGCCAATGCCGGCCAAAGCGGCGTCCTGTCCTCTTTCGGTACAGCATGGCTCGGAAACTGATGCAGAAAGTCCACAGGTTAACCGATAATTAACGATGGCTCTTGCCGCCGGCCCGGCGACTTGGTTTGATCGCGTCCATGAGCACAACCCTGATCGAGGTCCGGCCGGCCAAAGCTGTTGACGCAGCCGCGGTGGCGTCTACCCATGACGAAGCTTGGCGATCGGCCTATCAGGGCATCATTCCCGGCGCCGAGCTGGAAAAGCTGATCAATCGCCGTGGCCCGCAATGGTGGGACAGCGCGATCCGCAAGGGCAGCCGCGTCAGCGTATTGGTGTTCGGCGACAAGATCGCGGGCTACGCGAATTACGGTCGCAACCGCGCCCGCAGCCTGCATTTCGACGGCGAAATCTACGAGCTTTATCTGCGTCCGGAATTCCAGGGGCTGGGCTTCGGCCGGCGCCTGTTCACCGCCGCCCGCCGCGACCTGATGCAGAGCAATTTGAAGAGCATGGTCGTCTGGGCGCTGTCCGACAACGATCCGGCCACGGAGTTTTACCGGGCGCTGGGTGGCCGCATGGTGGCGCGCTCGTCGGAGCGGTTCGGGCCTAAGTCGCTCGACAAGGTCGCTTTCGCCTGGACCAATTGATCTACCGTCGTTTGGTCGGCAGTACTTCCTTCCGCCGATACCGTTTGCCCATTTGAGCCGGTAGAACCAGCGTTCATTAATTCGCGAAAAGTCGATGGATCGGCGGGCCAAGCCCGCGTATGACAGCGCCAAATCGCTGCCGGGCGAGATCCCTTTCGGCAAACACGGAGTCTTTTATGCGTATCGATGCGGTCTCGATCGGGACCAAAGCGCCAAACGAAGTCAACGTCATCATCGAAGTGCCGGTTGGCGGCGAGCCGATCAAGTACGAGATGGACAAGGAAGCCGGCACGCTGGTCGTCGACCGCTTCCTCTACACGCCGATGCGCTACCCGGGCAATTATGGCTTTATCCCGCACACGCTGTCGGATGACGGCGATCCCTGCGACGTCTTGATCGTCAATACCCGCGCCATCATCCCTGGCGCCGTCATGAGCGTGCGCCCGGTCGGCGTGCTGTTCATGGAGGACGAAGCGGGCGGCGACGAGAAGATCCTGGCGGTGCCGTCGTCAAAGCTCACGCAGCGCTACGACAAGATCAAAGCCTATAGCGACCTGCCCGACATCACGCTGCAACAGATCCAGCACTTCTTCGAGCACTACAAGGATCTCGAGAAGGGTAAATGGGTAAAGATTCTGCGCTGGGGTGGCCCGGAGGAGGCGCACAAGCTGATCCTCGAAGGCATCGAGCGCGCGAAGAAAGCGAAGTAGCGTTCAACGTACGGGGTACGGGCATCGGTTTTGGGGCTCTTCGATGCGCCGGCTTCTCAGGATCATCCGCAACGTCGTTGTGCTGATTGTCGCCGGCGTGCTCGTGCTCGCTGGCGTCTTGCTGTTCAACGTTTTCACGCGGACATCGCGGCAGGTGCAGGTCGTGGCGATCCCGCGCGCAACCGTCGACACCGAAGGCGCGACAAGGCGGCTGTCGGAGGCGATCCGCTTCCGGACTATCTCGAACTTCCTCAATCCGGAGCAGGACGCTGACGCTCTGCGTGGGATCGAGGCGCATATCGCAGCGAGCTTTCCGGCCTTCAACGCCGCGGCCAAGCGCGAGGTGATCGGCGGCCACAGCCTGCTCTTCACCTGGGAAGGCTCCGATCCCACGGCGCAGCCGATCGCGCTGCTCGCGCATCAGGACGTGGTGCCGATCGCGCCGGGCACCGAGAAGGACTGGCAGCAAAAGCCGTTCGACGGGGTCATCGCCGACGGCTTCATCTGGGGCCGCGGCTCCTGGGACGACAAGGGCAACCTCTATTCCATGCTGGAGGCGGCCGAACAGATGGCTAGGAGCGGCTTCCATCCGAAGCGAACGATCTACTTCGCCTTCGGCCATGACGAGGAGGTCGCGGGCACCCGCGGCGCCAAGGTGATCGCGGCCACGCTCGAAGCACGCGGCGTGCGTCTCGACTTCGTGCTCGACGAGGGCCTCCTGATCGCCGAAGGCATGATGAAGGGTCTCAACAAGCCGGCTGCGCTGATCGGGCTCGCGGAAAAGGGCTACGCGACGCTGGTGCTGACTGCGCATGCCACGCCCGGCCATTCCTCGATGCCGCCACGCGAGACCGCGATCGGCATGATGAGCGCGGCGCTGGCGCGGCTGGAGGACCATCGGCTGCCGATGCATATCCGCGGCGCGGTGGCCGAGATGTTCGACACGCTGGCGCCGGAGATGAGCGGTTTCAGCCGCGTCGTTCTCTCCAACCTCTGGCTGTTCAAGCCGCTGCTCTTGCGCGAGTTCGAGAAGAACGGCCCAAGCGAGGCGATGGTCCGCACGACGACCGCGCTCACCATCTTCAATGCCGGCGAAAAGGACAATGTGCTGCCCGGGAATGCGGAAGCCACCGTCAATTTCCGCCTGCTGCCCGGCGACACGCAAGGCAGCGTCACCGATCACGTCCGCACCACGATCGACAATGGCAAGATTTCGATCGCGCCGTTCCCCGGCAACACCGATCCGCCGCCGGTGACGGGGACTGCGAGCAAATCCTATGCGGCGCTGAACCGCACCATCCGCGAGGTCTTCCCCGACGTCGTCGTCGCGCCCGGCCTGATGGTCGCGGCCACCGATTCACGCCACTACGCTGGGATCGCCGACAACATCTTCCGCTTCTCGCCGGTGCGCGCCAACAGCGAGGACTTGAAACGGTTTCACGGCACCAACGAGCGCCTCAGCATCGAAGGCTATGCCGACATGATCCGCTTCTACCGGCGGCTGATCGAGAATACGGCGGGTTGATCTTTCTACCCAATCCCTCCGGCGTTCCCCGGATGCTGCGCAGCGCGCCGCCTCTTGCGGCATGATGCGCTGCTGATCCGGGGTCCATCCGGAGACATGGATCCCGGCTCTGCGTCGCGTCATTGCATGCCGCAACGCGTCCGGGACACGAGAGGTTGGTTACACCGCCGGCTTCGGCAGGCCGGCGATCGCGCAGGCTGCACGCAGTGTGTTCACCAGCAGGCACGCCACCGTCATCTGACCGACGCCACCCGGTACCGGCGTGATCGCGCCGGCGACGTTCAAAGCTTCCTGATAGGCGACATCTCCGACGAGACGCGTCTTGCCGTCTTCTCTCGGGATGCGATTGATGCCGACGTCGATCACGGTCGCGCCCGGCTTGAGCCAGTCGCCGCGCACCATTTCCGCCTTGCCGACGGCGGCATAGACGAGGTCCGCACGCCTGACGAGCCCATGCAGATCGCGCGAGCGCGAATGCGCAATCGTCACCGTAGCGTTCTCGTTGAGCAGCAACTGCACCAGCGGACGGCCGACGAGGTTGGAGCGGCCGATGACGATGGCGTTCATGCCTTCGAGCGAGGCGTGCACGCTCTTGGTCAGGATGATGCAGCCGAGCGGCGTGCAGGGCGAGAGCGCCTGGAAACCACCTGCGAGCCGGCCGGCATTGTTTGGATGCAGCCCATCGACGTCCTTGGCGGGATCGATAGCGTTGATCACGGCCTCGGTGTTGAGGCCCTTGGGCAGCGGCAGCTGCACCAGGATGCCGTGCACGGCGGGATCGCGATTGAGCTTGGCGACGAGCGCCAGCAGATCGCCCTGCGAGACGTCGGCCGGCAGCCTGTGCTCGAACGAGGCCATGCCTGCAGCCTGGGTTTGGGCCTGCTTGTTGCGAACATAGACTTCGCTGGCAGGATCGTTGCCAACCAGCACGACGGCCAAGCCCGGCACCAGATCGTGCTCGCGCTTGACGCGAGCGACCTCGTCGGCGACGCGGGCTCGGAGCTCCGCGGCAATGACTTTCCCATCGATGATCTTTGCCGTCATGTCCTAATCCCTGTCCGTCGATTTGGCCGCCGCAAGCCGGCGCAGCACCTCACCAAGGCGCACCGGGTCGCCATCGACCGCAATCTGCTTCAGCCGCGAGGTGGCGCCCGAGAGCAGCCGCACGCTCGCCTTCGGCACGTCGAGCGATTTCGCCAGCAGCTGCAAAACCGCTCGGTTGGCCTCGCCGCCATCGGCAATCGCCCGCACCCGCACCTTGAGCACGCTGCGGCCGTCGGAGAGCGCCTCGACGCCATCGATGTCGTCGCGGCCGCCGCGCGGCGTCACCCGCAGCGCGATGCTGATACCCGAGGTGGAATAGCGCCAGGGTTCTGTAGAAGGCTTTGTCGAAGCCAACGCCCGCCTGCTTCGCCTAAATCACGTTCGGGTAGATGTAGTACATGATCACCCGCTCGATGAACATGATGATCAGAATCAGGATGATCGGCGAGATGTCGATGCCGCCGAGATTGGGCAGGAAATTGCGAATCGGCGCCAGCACCGGCTCGGTGATGCGGAACAGGAACTCCGCCACTGCCGAGACGAACTGGTTGCGGGTGTTCACCACGTTGAAGGCGATCAGCCAGGACAGGATCGCGGATGCGATCAGCAGCCAGACGTAAAGGTCGAGCACGATGATGACGATGTCGAGAACGGCACGCATGGCTGTGAAAACTCTGGTTCCGGTGGGGATTGACGCCTTTTGCTAGATATCGGTTCCCCCCGGTCCAAACAAGGGAAGTCCCGGCATCCAGGGCCAAAACCGGACTACGCCCGTCCTTGACTTGACCTTGGCGGGGACTTAAATGGCGCCCGGTTGTCGGCCGCGTTTACCAGAGCGGCTCGCGACGGGGCCATAGCTCAGCTGGGAGAGCGCGTCGTTCGCAATGACGAGGTCGGCGGTTCGATCCCGCCTGGCTCCACCAGCCTTCGCTCGCTTCGCGAGCTACGGCTCGGCAAGCCCGGGAAGTCCCTCGTAGCGAAGCTAGCGAAGGCTGCCGCGGCGTAGCCCGAAGGGGCGAAGCCGGGCTTTATTTCCAATCGGTCACGAGCATTATGCCTCATTCTGAGGAGCCCGCGACAGCGGTCGTCTCGAGGGATGGCCGCGGGTAAGATCCCGGCCTTCATGGTTCGAGACGCGCGTGCCGCGCTCCTCACCATGAGGGTCTCACCTCCCCGTGAACCGTGGCGGCCGTTTCTCCATGAAGCTCGCCACGCCTTCCCGGAAATCGCTGCCGTTCAGCGCCACCAGCATCTCCCGGTTGGCCTCGATCGTAGCCTCGGCCAGCGTCTGGAACGGCACCTCGTAGAGCTGCCGCTTGATGACCGCCATGGCGCTCGGCGAGACGAAATCGGCGAGATCGCGCGCATAGGCGTAGGTCTCCTCGCGCAGCCTCTCGGGCGGACAGAGCCGGTTGACCAACCCCATGCCCAGCGCCTCCTCGCTCGAGACGCGCCGGGCCGAGAGCAAGAGATCCAGCGCATTGGCGTGGCCGACGATACGCGGCAGCATCCACGAGATCCCATGTTCGGCAATAAGTCCGCGCCGCGCAAAGGCCGTGGTGAACACCGTGTTGTCCGCCGCAAAGCGCAGGTCGCAATAGAGTGCATGCACGAGGCCGATGCCGGCGG
>NZ_JBANBJ010000106.1:0-23662 GCF_059803515.1 Bradyrhizobium sp. UFLA05-125
GATCCGGCCCTGCTCGAGACCAGCCTCGGGCCGATCCATCGCGGTGTACGCATCATCAGGGAGATCTCCTGGCGCTGGCGCGAGATCGGCGCCGACGGCCGAATCTGCGACCTGATTGATTCGCAGCTCGCGGCCATCGAAGCCGCCTGCGGTCAGACGTCGACGATCGACCCCCGCGCCGAGCTCAAGGCCGCTTTCGATCTGCTCAGGGACCACATCGAGCGCGTCGAAACGGGAGGCACGGCGGCGCCTTCCCCCCCGCCTGCTCCGGCGCCCGAGATGCTCGCGATGGCGGACGCCGAAACGGCGATGTCGGCAAGCGAGCCACCCGCAGCGGAGATGCCGCACGAGGCCGTGGCCGTCGCCGGGTCCGGGACCACCGTTGCCGCGGGCGAGGTCGTCGACGAGGTGGCGATCAACGAGACGACGGACGTCGCCAGCGAGCACGAACCGGTCGAGGTCGCAGGAGGCCACGTCGCAGTCGGAGAGAGCGCTGCCGAGGCTGCTCCCATCGCGGAAGCCGTCGACGCGTTCGCGATCGATGCCGCAGCCGAGGCGGAAGACGAAGCGATTCTCGAGCGGATCGCGATGGAGATGGCTGCGCCCGATCCCGAGTTCGACGAGGCGACCGCCGAGCCTGCTGAAGTCGCAGCCCCTGTCGAGACGCCCGTCGCCGCCGCGCCGGTCTTGTCCGAGCCAGTCTTGCCAGAGCTGGCCTTGCAAGAGCCGGTTTCGCAAGAGCCAGACTTGCAAGAGCCAGACTTGCCCGAGCCGATCGCAGCCCAATCGATCGCACCAATCGCGCCGTTCGAGCCCGCCGTCGCGATCATGGAACGTCCGGCGCCAGCAGAGGCCTTGGCAGCTCTGCATGCGACGCTGCAAGCCGCCTCGCAGATCTCGCCCCTTCCCATGCCCTCGCCGCTGGAGCCGGCGCTCGGCTCGACGATCCTTGCGAGCGGCATGCTGCAAAAGCCCCGCGCTGCCGCCAACGATCCGCTGGCGCCGATCCGCCGCATGACCCAGGCCGAGAAGATCGCTTTCTTCTCGTAACGGACGCACTCATCGAGCTAGGCAGCAATGGCAGCCGACGATACTCTTACGCTTTGGCGGCCTGTCGGACCGAAGGAGCTTGAGCTGATCCAGCAGAGCGGGATGCGCGCTTTCCCACCGCGCCTGCCGGATCAGCCGATCTTCTACCCGGTTCTGACCGAAGACTACGCCGTTAAGATCGCGCGTGACTGGAATGTCCCGGCGAGCGGAGCAGGATTCGTGACCCGATTCCGGATCAAGCGAAGCTACATCGACGGGTACGATGTGCGGGAGGCAGGCGGTCGATCCCACTTGGAGTACTGGATCCCCGCGGAAGACCTCGAAGCCTTCAATGCGGCCATTGTTGGTCTGATCGAAGTAGTCAAGAACTTCCCTTAGCCAAGGCCGCTCCAGCGTGACTCAGATCACGTTCGGCGCCATCGTGATCTGCATCACGTATCCCTCCCTTGAACGCGGTCTAGCGTCGCCGCAACCAATCTCTGTTCGAGATTAGTCGCTGGGAGCACGCTCATGTTCCGCTTGAAGTCTTTCCTGATTTGCGCGGGATTGCTCGGAAGCCTGTTCGGCTTCGCGTGCAGTCCTGTCTCCGCACAGACCGCCACGCAAGGCAATCCGGCACCGACTGCACTGCAAGGCCCGGAGCAGCGGGTCGCACTGGTGATCGGAAATTCGAACTACAAGAACGCCCCGCAGCTCGCCAACCCCGACAATGACGCGCAGTCGATGGCGCAATTCCTGAACTCGGCGGGGTTCGAGGTGATTTCCGCAACTGACCTGACCCAGAACGACATGCTGAGGGTCGTGCAGGACTTTTCTGCAAAGGTCGCCTCGCGCGGCCCCAACACGGTGGCGATGGTCTACTACGCCGGCCACGGCGTGCAGCTCGCCGGCGAGAACTATCTCGTGCCGGTGGATGCGAAAGTCTCGAACCCCACCGAGCTCGTCAACAACTCGGTCCGTCTCGTCGACGTGATGTCGACGCTGGAGACGATCCCGAGCCGCATGCGTATCGTCATTCTCGATGCCTGCCGCAACAATCCGTTCCCATCCCTGATCGATGCCAATCGCGGTCTTGCCATTGTCGATGCGCCGAACGGCTCGATCGTCGGCTATTCGACCGCGCCCGGTGCAGAAGCACTCGATGGCAAGGGCGATCACAGTCCCTACACCCAGGCCTTCCTGAACGTCGCGCGTGAACCAAATGTGCCGATCGAGCAGTTGTTCAAGCGGGTGCGGCTGGAGGTGAACCACACCACTGACGGCCAGCAGACGCCGTGGGAAAGCTCGTCGCTGACGAGCGACTTCTATTTCTTCGGTGACACCGCGGTTGCCGCCAACCGTGCGCCGATGAACGCGCCGGTCGTGCAGATGGCGTCCAATCTGCCGAGCCGCTCCGCGCAGCAGGCCTACGATTACGTGCTCTCCGAGGGCAATCCCGAGTACTATCAGGAGTTCGTCCGGATGTACCCGCATGACCCGCTGTGCGACCATATCCGTTGGTTGCTCGCCAACCTGCTGATGGCGGAAGCCTGGCACAAGGCGGTTCTCGCCAACTCGCCGATCGCCTACAAGAACTTCTACGACAGTTACGCCAAGAGCCCCTATGCGATGCCGGCATTGAAGCTCCAGATCGAGCCGAAGCAGATCCCGCTGATGCAGGCGACACATTTCCTCGCGCCGCAGACCATTGCGCCGACGCTGAAGCCCGGCAATCTCGGGCCGACCAAGTACACCCCGCTCATCCAGCAGGGCAATGGGGGCGCGCTGAACCACGGCAACAAGCCGATCGACAGCAACGCCACCGGCAAGCTCGGCACGCCGCCCTCCAACAACCAGCCGAACACCACGCCGTCACAGCTCCCGGGCAAGATCGTCACCCTGCCAGCGCCCACCAACAGCACGACCAACAACGGCACCGTGGGCAAGGTCGTGACGCTGCCGGCCACGACCGTGGGCAAGGGCGGTTCGAACGTCGACATAACGAACATCGACGTGAAAACCAACAAAGTCGAGACCCAGAACCAGCCGATCCGGACCGGCAACGGCAATCCCGGAATCGTCAAGCCCAGCACCAATCCGCCGAGCAACGTTCAGGGAGAGACCAACCGTCCGCAACTGAACACGGTGCCCAGCCGGTCGGTGATGAGCACCAACTTCAAGCCGCAATATGCCCAGACGATGAATCGGGCACCGGCGAACGCCGGCATGACTCGCCGCATCGGCTTCATGCACTGATCACTGCTGACTGCGACAACGGCGAAGGGCGAAGCAGCGATGCTCCGCCCTTTCCTATTTGCAGATCGAGACAGGCGAGCGTGGCGTCAGGCCACGAGCTCCGCGAACAGGTCGGCATCGACATTGCCGCCCGAGAGCACGATGACGACGTTCTTGCCGGCAATATCGAGGCGGCCTGCGAGCAGCGCGGCGAGGCCAACGGCGCCGCCGGGCTCGACCACCAGCTTCAGCTCGCGATAGGCAAACCCGACGGCCGCGCCGACCTCCGCATCGGAGGCGGTGACGCCGCGCGACAGCAATTTTCCGTTGATCGCGAAAGTCATCTCGCCGGGGATCAGTGCCATCAGCGCGTCGCAGATCGTGCGCCCGGCGGGCGCATGCGCCTCGCGGTGACCGACGGCAAGCGAGAGCTTGTGATCGTCGAATGCTTCGGGCTCGGCTACGACGAGCTGGGCCTGCGGATAGCGCGCTTTCACTGCTGTCGCTACGCCCGCGATCAAGCCGCCGCCGGAGGCCGGGGCAACCACGATGTCCGGCGCAATACCGAGGGCCGCCATGTCCTCGGCGATCTCGCGGCCCGCGGTGCCCTGCCCCGCGATGACGAAGGGATCGTCATAAGGCCTGACCAGCGTTGCGCCGCGCTTCTCGGCAATGCCGCGCGCGATCGCCTCGCGATCGTCACGGTCGCGATCGTACAGCACGACCTCAGCGCCGTAGGATTTGGTGCGCTCGCGCTTGGACAGCGGCGCATCCGACGGCATCACGATGATCGCCTGCATGTCGAGGATCTTTGCCGCGGCCGCCACGCCTTGCGCATGATTGCCCGAGGAGAACGCCACCACGCCGCCGCTGCGCTTGTCCTGCGGTATAGAGGACACCTTGTTGAAGGCGCCACGGAACTTGAAGGAGCCGGTCCGCTGCAACATCTCCGGCTTCAGGAACACTTTTGCGCCGACGCGCTCGTTGAGCACGGGGAAGGACAAAAGCGGGGTGTGGATGGCGAAGGGCGCGATCACGCGCGCTGCGGCATCGATATCGGCGGGGCCGACCGGGAGGGGCTGTTCCGTCATGGGCAATTTGTATCCCGCCCCTTGACGGCTGGGAAGACACCGCCGCGTGAGGGCGTAGTCCTAGAGCATGATCCGGACCCGAAGGGCCGCGTTAGCGCAAAGTGTGAAGCGGTTTTCCCTCGCGACAAACGCGGAACGCGTTTGCGCGGAGATCATGCTCAAACAATAACCTAAAGCGCGATGACCATTCGTTCCAATCTCATCGCGCTTTAGGCGACGAAACGCGGCTGATCCGGCTCTTGGGCGTGCGGCAGCACGGCGCCGACGGCCCGGATGCTGTCGACGAAGGCGCGCGCCGATGCCTCCCAGGTATGGTTGGCGGCGAATTCGACGCAGTCCTGCCTCGAAATGTCGAGCGCCGCGAGGCAGGCGCTGCGCAGATCCTCGTCCAGCACCCCGACCGGCGCATCGCCAATCACGTCCCGCGGCCCCTTCACCGGGAAGGCTGCCACCGGCAGGCCGCTCGCCAGCGCTTCGAGGAGCACGAGGCCAAACGTGTCGGTCCGGCTCGGAAACACGAACACGTCGGCCGCGGCATAGATTTCGGCCAGCGCCTCGCCGTGCTTTTCCCCCAAGAAGATTGCCTGGGGATAGGCCTGCTCCAGGCCGGCGCGCGCCGGACCGTCGCCGACGATCACCTTGGTGCCGGGCAGTTCGAGGTCGAGGAACGCCTGGAGATTCTTCTCCACCGCGACCCGGCCGACGCAGAGGAACACCGGCGCGGGGAAGCAGAGATCGATGGCGCGGGGATAGAACAGCTTGTTGTCGACACCGCGCGGCCACAGCACGACATTGTCGAAACCGCGCTCGCTGAGCTCGCGCGCCAGCGCCGGGGTAGCGGCCATCACGGCTCGGCTGGGCGCGTGAAAACGGCGCAGCGCCCGCCAGATCAGCGAGCCCGGAACCGGCACCCTGGCGCGGACATATTCGGGGAAGCGGGTGTGGAAGCTCGTCGTGAACGGCAGCTTGTGCTGCCGGCAATAGCGGCGGACCATGACGCCAATCGGCCCCTCGGTCGCGATATGGATGCTGTCGGGACGCGCCTCCTCGATCAGCTTCGCGATCCTCGCCGGCCGCGGCATCGCCAGGCGCACGTCGCGATAGCTCGGCATCGCGAAGGTACGGAACGATTGCGGGGTGAGGAAGGAGAACTCGACGTCCAGCGCCTTCGCAGCGTCAGCGAGCTTGGTCAGCGTCCGAACCACACCGTTGACTTGCGGGTGCCAGGCGTCGGTCGCGACCAGGATGCGCATCATGCGGCTCTTGCCGCGACCTGTGGAACGGCCGCAGGCTTCTGCAACTGATCCGCCCAGGTGATGATCTCGAAATGGCCGTCATCGTGCTCGACGAGCGCGGTGCAGCTCTCGACCCAGTCGCCACAATTCATGTAGCGGATGCCGTTCTCGTCGCGGATCACGGCATAGTGGATGTGGCCGCAGATCACGCCGTCGGCGTCGTGGCGCCGGGCTTCGGCGGACAGCGCCTGCTCGAACGCGCCGATATAGTTGACCGCGTTCTTGACCTTCTGCTTGGCCCATTGCGACAGCGACCAATAGGGCACGCCGAACATGCGGCGGAAGAAGTTGACGAAGCGATTCATCTGGATCGCGAAGTCGTAGGCCTTGTCGCCGAGATGAGCGAGCCAGCGCGCGTTCTGCACCACGAGGTCGAAGATGTCGCCGTGGATGACGAGGTAGCGCTTGCCGTCGACGCCGGTGTGCACGGTGTTCTCGACGACGTCGATGCCGCCGAAATGCGTGCCGTAATAGTTGCGCAGGAATTCGTCGTGATTGCCGGGCACGTAGATGACCTTGGCGCCCTTGCGCGCCTTGCGCAGCAGCTTTTGCACCAGGTCGTTGTGCGATTGCGGCCAGTGCCAGCTCGATTTCAGCGCCCAGCCATCGACGATGTCGCCAACGAGATAGATCGTGTCGGCATCGTGGTAGCGCAGGAAGTCCAGCAGAAGGTCGGCTTGCGAGCCGCGGGCCCCGAGATGAACGTCGGAGATGAACAACGTGCGAAAGCGCCGCTCCGGGCTCTCGTCACTCACATCGTAACTTCCCATGCGCCAGCCTGTAACAATATCCCGTGACAGGGGGATGACCGATTGAACCTGTGAGGCACCCTCAGATACGAATCAAACCTTGCCTCGCCCCCTTCGCGGATATCAGCCGCATGCGACAATCAGGCGACATGGCGCGGCAGAGGCCTCCGCAAAACTCCGGGAACCCATAGGTTTATTGGTTAACGCCAGCGGCCGCCGCGCACTGCCGTCGCCATCGCGGCCGAGGTCAATAGAACTTGTGGAAATGATGGATCGGCCCATGGCCGTGACCGACGCTGAAGCGATCGGCAGCCGTAATCGCCGCGCTGATCCAGGCCTTGGCGTTGCGCACGGCCTGCTCGAGTGGCTCGCCCCGGGCGAGGCCCGCCGCAACCGCCGAGGATAGTGAGCAGCCGGTGCCATGGGTGTTTGGGGTCGCAACCCGCGGCGCGGCGAGCGCAATCACGCCGTCCGCGCTGACGAGATAGTCGATGCTCTCGGCGCCCTGCCCGTGCCCGCCCTTGATCAGGACCGCGCGACAACCAAGCGCGAGCAGGCGACGCCCCTGGCTCTCGATCTCGGCCTCGCTCTCCGCGACCTGCTCGTCCAGCAGTGCGGCAGCCTCGGGCAGGTTCGGCGTGATCACCGATGCGAGCGGCATGAGTTTTGTGCGCAACGCCTCGACGGCTTCTGCCGCCAGCAGCCGGTCGCCGGAGGTTGCGACCATCACGGGATCGAGCACGACATGCCGTGGCGACCATCGCGCGAGGCTGGAGGCGATTGCATCGATGCTGGCCGCCTGCGCCACCATGCCGATCTTGACCGCGCCGACATCGAGATCGGAGAACACCGCATCGATCTGCGCGGTCACGAACGCGGCGGGCACCGCATGAATGCCGGTCACGCCTTTGGTGTTTTGCGCGGTCAGAGCCGTGATCGCGGAGGCGCCATAGACGCCGAGCGCCGCAAACGTCTTCAGGTCGGCCTGGATGCCGGCGCCGCCGCTCGAATCGGAGCCCGCGATGGTGAGCGCTATGGGCGTCGTCATGGCGCGGCTTTCGGATGGATCGGGGGCATGGTCTGTCCTAACGCGCATACCCGGGGGCAGCAAGCTTGCTTGCGCCCGGGGCAGCAAGTAGCGCCCGGGGGTAGCAAGTTCGCTTGCTAAAGCCGGCCGATTTTGGCCTATTAGCCGCCAAATCATGCCTTCGGAGCAACCGCGATGGTTCCTTTCTTCGTCCAGATCAAATGCAAGCTCGGCCAGTCCTACACGGTCGCCAACGCGCTCGCCGAAGCCGAGATCGCCTCCGAGATCTATTCCACAGCGGGCCACTATGACCTCCTGGTGAAGTTCTATGTCGACAAGGACACCGACATCGGCCACTTCATCAACGAGAAGGTGCAGATCCTGCCGGGCATCCAGGACACCCTCACCATCATCACCTTCAAGGCGTTTGGCGGCCGCTAACCGTCCTGCTTCCGCTTCGGCGGCGGCTTGGGTCCCTCGACCGGCGGCAGCGATTTCAGATATTCGGCCATCGCGGCGCGGTCCTCGGGCTTGAGCCGCGCGAGATTCTTGATCACCGGCCGCATCGCGCCGGAGGCGCTGTCGCCCTCGGGCATGTCGCCGGTCTCGAGGAAGTCGGCGATGTCCTTCTCGCTCCAGTCGCCGATGCCCTTTTGCGTGATGTTCGGCACCCAGCCCTCACCGTCCGGACTGGGGCCACCGGCAAAGCGTTGCGACGTCATGAGGCCGCCGAGCAGATTGCGCGGGCTATGGCATTCGGCGCAGTGGCCAAAACTGTTCACGAGATAGGCGCCGCGATTCCATTGCGGCGAGCGCTGAGCATCCGCGACGAACGGCTTGCTGTCCATGAACAGCCATTTCCAGACGCCGACATTGCGGCGGATGTTGAAGGGAAACGGCAGATCGTGATCGCGCACCTTGCCCGGCACGGCGGGCAGCGTCTTCAGATAGGCGAAGAGATCGCGGACATCGTCCACCTTCGCATGCGCGTAGGACGTATAGGGAAATGCCGGGAAGTAATGCGCGCCATCAGGCGAAACGCCCTTCATCACCGCATTGACGAAATCAGCCTCGCTCCAGCGTCCGATGCCTTCGGCCGGATCCTGCGAGATGTTGGGCGCGTAGAAAGTGCCGAACGGCGAGCCGATCGCGAGCCCCCCGCCGAGCCGCAGGCGGTCGGGCTGGCCCGGCACCGCATGGCAGGCCGAGCAGCCGCCGGCGTTGAACAGCTCCTCACCGTTGGCAAGATCGGGCGCGCGCGAGGCTGCAGGTAGCGCCAGGGCGACCGGCGCCGTGAGCCACCAATAGAGCGCGAGGCCGAGACCGGCGGCAAGTAGCGCAGCAATGATCGTTCGTCGCAACATTCACGAAATCCATCGATGTCCGACGAACTTAAGGCTGCGGCCACTGCCGCTCCAGCCACGAATAATTTAGATGGTTTGAACGCTTGAGGGGAATAAATTCCAAGTCGCGCTGTTTGGACGTTTGCCACCTTTCGAGGTCAACAGGGAGAGAACCATGAACAAGCCCCTTTTTGCCACGCTCGCGCTGACGGCTGCCGTTGCGTTTGCCGGACCCGCCTGCGCGGAGAAACTGAAGGCGACGCTGGACGGCAAGGCCGAGGTGCCAGCGACGACCAGCAGCGGCACCGGCACGGCCGATCTCGACTATGACGCCGCCAGCAAGAAACTCTCCTGGACCGTCACTTATTCCGGGCTCTCGGGCCCCGCGACTGCCGCTCACTTCCACGGCCCTGCCGAAACCGGCAAGAATGCCGGCGTCGCGGTTGCGATCCCGAATGCGGCGTCGAGCCCCGTCAAGGGCGAAGCGACGCTCACCGACGCGCAAGCGGCCGATCTGCTCAGCGGCAAGTACTACGTCAACATCCACACTGCAGCGAACCCGGGCGGCGAGATCCGCGGCCAAGTGACGAAGTAAGCGCTGCGAAACGTTTCCGCACACAAGGCCGGACGCTCGCAGGAGCGCCCGGCCTTTTCAAGCCAGCGATCGAAGACATCGCGCGCCCGCTTCGATGGAGTCATGACGAGCCCTGCATGTATCGAACAGGGTTCTCCGGGTCCGACGTGAAGACGTCGGCAACTTCCGTGAACAGCAGTGACATCGCATTCTGCTTCAGATCATCGAACCTCTCGAAACTGAAATTGTTGCCGCCCATTCGTAATTCGCCGAGTCGTCCCGCATATCTGCTTACGATCGGCGCGCCCTGCCTGGTCACCGCCACGTACACGCTGATGTAGTTCTTCTGAAGAGCAACACCGATCACCGGCCATTCGGTGCTCTTCCCGGATTTGATCGCATAGCGAAATTTTCCATAGCCGATCATCTTCATCCGCATACCCGCCTCTCCCGCTGGTGTTCCCCTATGGAAAAACCGCTTGAGGGCAGGAGCAGCCTGAACGATCAGCCTGTGGAGGTTGACCAGGTCATGCTTTCGCTCCGGATCGAAATCGAGATAGGCCTGCAATGTGTCTGCCGTTACGCGGAACATGTGAGTCTCGACTGCTGTGGTTGAGCCAATACGCTGTCGGCGAATGGAGTTTTGCTCCACCCGCAGTTTGCCACGCGCCGACACCGCCTGCTTGATCGAAATTGATCACCACCAGACGCCGACGCGCAGCTTGCCTTGCCCATTGGAAATTCGATGGTTTGACCGGTGATTTCGGGTTATGGTCGTTGGTCGCACGCTTTGCGCAGGCGGCCGACTTTTTCGAACACGATGCAGAGTTCGCGCCGGGTTGCCGTTTGAATGGCTGAGCCAAGCGACGGCGCGTGACAAGGTCAGGTCATGGGCGTGTCGACCGATTTCCTCAACGGAGGCGGAAACATGGGCGCGCTGATGCGCGCTCACGATTGGTCGATGTCCCCGCTCGGTCTACCAGACCAATGGCCGGATACGCTCAAGTCAACAGTCGCAACTTGCCTCAATTCCCGCTTCCCAATGGTCGTCTGGTGGGGGCCGCAACTCATCATGCTGTACAACGATGCGTGGCAGCCGATCCTGGGCGAGACCAAGCATCCCCATGGCCTCGGCCGGCCGGGCGCGGACTCCTGGCCCGACACATGGTCGATAGTCGGTCAGCAATTCGAAAGCGCCCTCAAAGGCGTCGCGAACTGGTCGGAAGACCTGCTGCTGGCGAGCGACCGCCACGGATACATGCAGGAATGCTATTTCACGTATTCACATAGTCCGCTGATCGATGCGACCGGCAAGATCGTCGGCGTCCTCACGGCCGTCGTTGAAACGACCGCGCGCATCCTGACCGAGCGCAGGATGCGCGTCCTGGGCGCGCTGTCCAAAGCAACGATCGAAGCAACGACGGGTGCCGTGCCGATCGAGGAGACCTGTCAGAATCTCCTGGATCTGCTCTGCTGCAACAATCCCGACATCCCGTTCGCCGTTCAATACAACGCCGACGAGAACGGGCACGCTCGACTCGTCGCCGCAAGCCAAATCGATTGCGCGCTGTTTCCGTCCTCGGTATCGGCCCTATCACCCGACGATGAATGGGGCATCGTCAACGTCCTCAATACGCGTACGCTGCGGATCATCGAGCGATCGCCCGAACCGCGGCCCGCGCTGCCAGGCGGCGCCTGGCCTGAGCCAACGACGCAACTCGTCGCATTGCCGCTTTTGCGCAAGAGCCCCGGTAACAACCTGGTAGGCGCGTTGCTCATCGGCGCCAATTCGCGCCTGCGTCTCGATTCAGAATATCTTGATTTCCTGATGCTGGTCGCCGCCGAACTTGCGGGATCGATATCGGCCCTCCAGAGCATCGAGACGGAACAGCGCTCCGCGCGAGCCAAGGAGCTTCTCGTGCGAGAATTGCAGCACCGAAGTCGCAATTTGCTCGCGGTGGTCCGGTCAATCTCGGAACGGACGCGTGCGGCGAGCACCTCGCTCGACGATTATGCAAGCGACTTCAATGGGCGCCTGGCCGCGCTTTCGCGGGTTCAGGGCCTTCTCTCCCGCGAGGCGTCGGAAGCGATTGGCCTTGATGAGCTCGTGCACATGGAAATGAATTCGCTGGGCGTGGCGGACTCCTCCGACGTCTCGATCGGCGGCCCGAACCTGGCCCTTCCCCGGGATTCCGTGCAGATGCTTTCGCTCGCTCTGCATGAACTGGGGACCAATTCCATCAAGCACGGTGTCCTCAATGGCTCCGGCGGCACCCTGGAGATCCGATGGCAGCTGGCAAGCACCGACAAGCCCGCTCTGCGTTTCGAATGGAGCGAACACAGACTCAAGCTCGCCGGGCTGGTCGTATCGCATCGACATGGATTCGGCAGGACCCTGCTCGAACAGGGACTGCCCGGGCAGCTTGGGGCGACGACGCGGTTCGATTTGCGGCCCGAGGGCTTGCAGTGCGTTATCGAACTACCCGTTGAACCCGCAACGTGACGGCTGGGGAATAAGGCGAGCGATACCGATCCCACTCGCCCCACCTATCCCTCCGGGCTGCATGCGCAGCGTCAGCCACGCCGTGCGGCCTTGATCGCGGCGACGTCGATCTTCGTCATGCCCATCATCGCTTCGAATGCGCGCTTTGCTTCGGCACCGCCGGCCGCCAGCGCCTCCATCAGGACGCGCGGCGTGATTTGCCAGGAAATGCCCCACTTGTCCTTGCACCAGCCGCACGCGCTTTCCTGCCCGCCATTGCCGACGATGGCGTTCCAATAGCGGTCGGTCTCCTCCTGATCGTCGGTCGCGATCTGGAACGAGAAGGCTTCGTTATGTTTAAACATGGGACCGCCGTTGAGGCCGAGACAGGGCACGCCCGCGACCGTGAATTCGACCGTCAGCACATCACCCGCCTTGCCGGATGGGTAGTCACTGGGAGCGCGGCGGACAGCGCTCACTTTGCTGTCGGGGAACGTCTCGGCGTAGAAGCGGGCAGCAGCTTCGGCATCCTTGTCGTACCAGAGGCAAATCGTGTTCTTTGCCATTCGCAAGTCCTTTCAGTTCCACTCCAATCAGGTTCATTCCCCATCCCCGTCCGAGACAGGCAGTCTTGTCGATGCGCTCCAACCCTGTCCTTTGCCTAGCCATCATATCGTCGCAGCCAATGGCAATTTCTTGACTCGTCCCGCGTCAGCCATCAGATTTCGGACATACACTCGCGCGCGTTGCTCGAATCGAGCCGACGTCCACGGCTCTACCGAACGGGTGGTGTCGATCCATGAGCTTTATCATGCTGGCGACCAGGGGACTTGTGCGCGGGAAAGCTGGCGCGCTGCTCGCGCTTGTGTCGTCAGTCGTCGCGGCCGCGGCGCTTGTCTCGTCCTCCGGATCGGTCGTCGCACAAACCGACATGGAAAAGCAGGCTCAGTGCGAGCTGTCCTTCATCCGCGACACGCGATCGCCATTGGCGATCCAATACATTCGCTCCGCCTGCAACTGGCTCGCTCTCAACGGCGACTCCCTGTTGAACGAACGAAGCAAGGGCTACTATGCCTGCCTCGTGCAGCAGCTCTCGGGCGCCCAGGCCAATGAAGCCGCGGCCGCGATCATCTCGGCATGTCGCACCTCAAACCCGCTTTGACTCGCCGATCGCGCGCCTAGCGCATGATCCGGAAAAGTGTGGAGCGGTTTTCCCTCGCGACAAACGCGGAACGCGTTTGCGCGGAGATCATGCTCAAACAACAACCTGAAGCGCGATGACGATTCATCCTAATCTCATGCGCTTTTAGGCCGCGCTCAACGCCTGGGTGAGGTCCGCGATCAGATCCGAGGGATTTTCGATGCCGATCGAGAGCCGGATCGTGGAATCCAGAACGCCGATCTTCTTGCGGATATCGGCTGGAACGCCGGAATGGGTCATCGTCGCAGGCAGGCTGGCCAGCGATTCCGTTCCGCCCAAGCTCACCGCCAGCTTGAGGATTTGCAGCGCGTTCAAAAATTTCACGGCCGCTTCCTTGCCCCCAACGATGTCGAAGGAGAACGTCGATCCCGCGCCCAGGCACTGCCTTGCGAATACACGTCCGGCCGCCGAGGCCTCTTCGTGATGACCGAGGTAGTGAACCTTCGCCACCTTGGGGTGGTCGCGCAGGAAGTCCGCCACAAGGCGCGCGTTGCTGTCGGCTCTCTCCATGCGGATGCTCAGCGTCTCCAGGGAACGGCTGATCATCCAGCACGAATGCGGATCGAGTTGCGTGCCGATGGCGCCGCGCAGCGCCTTGATGCCCTTGATGACGGCCTTTGCGCCGAGCGCGGCGCCGGCGATGAGGTCGGAGTGACCACCGACATATTTGGTCAGCGAGTACAACGAAATATCCGCGCCGTGCTCGATCGGCCGCTGAAACACCGGTCCAAGCAGCGTGTTGTCGCACGCGATGATCGGCGTGTGGCCCTGGGCGTTCCCGATCGCGTTGGCAACGCGGCGGATCATCGCGATATCGACGAGGCCATTGGTCGGGTTGGCCGGGGTTTCGATGATGATCAAAGAAACACGGCCCTTGCGCATGGCCTCGTCGGAGGCCTGCTTGACCACGGCTTCGTCGATGCCATCGGCGAAGCCGACGGCGCCGATCGAGAGGCGCGCAAGCGTGTTCGTCAGCAGGGTTTCCGTCCCGCCATAGAGCGGCTGGGAGTGCAGAATGACGTCGCCCGGGCGGACGAAAGCGAGGATCGTCGTCGCGATCGCCGCCATGCCGGATGAGAACAGCGCACAGCTCTCGGTACGCTCATAGACCGATAGCCGGTCCTCGACGATCTCGCTGTTGGGATGATTGAACCGCGAATAGACCAGGCCCGCCCCCATCCCTTCCGGCGGCTCGCGCCGGCCAGAGACGAAATCGAAGAAGTCCTGCCCGTCCTCGGCCGTCCTGAACACGAAGGTCGAGGTCAAGAACACCGGCGGCTTGATCGCGCCTTCCGAGAGTTGCGGATCATAGCCATAGGTCAGCATCAAGGTTTCCGGATGCAGCATATGGTTGCCGATGTGGGTCTTGGACGGGAACGGTTTTGCCATGGCCTGTCTCGCTGTTCTCGATTCGGATCCTCGCCGTGCGTTGGAACCCTGCAATGGAAAGGCGGTCAGGAGCTGGATGCGCCGGCATCCAACGACTCATCGTCAACGTCGCGGCGGCTGGCGATCAGGATAGCGCATACGCGACGCTATGGCAGCGATCGGTCAGGCGTGGCGGACAGATTTTCTCTGTTGGGTTTTCGTAGCCCGGATGAAGCGCAGCGTAATCCGGGACAAACCGAACGGCTCGCGCGTGCTCCCGGATTTCGCTGCGCTCCATCCGGGCTACAAGCTACGAGCTCTACCGGTCCGCAAGGGGCCGACCGGCTACTTCAGCTTCACGCGGTACGTGTCGTGGCAGTCGGTGCAGCGGTCGTTGATGCTGGTGTAGGCGGCCTTCAGGCTCGCGAGGTCCTTGACCTTGCCCTTGACGTCCGCGATCGCCTTCTGCACCGGTGGTATCTTGGAGTCGAAATCGGCCTTGTTCTGCCAGACTTTTGGCGACGCGCCGTAGGTCGCATTCACCACGTCCTGCTTGGGATTGACCTCGAAGGTCTTGGCGATCTTGGCGACATCGGCTTCGAGGTTCGTCAGCGCCTCATCGACGGCCTTCTGGTTGTAGTGAATGTCGCCCTTGGTCATCTTCAGGATGACGCCATACATGCTCTTGGCCTGCGAGCGCATCAGATTGTCCTGCTGAACGGCAATCTCCTGCTGCGCCATCACGGCGCCCGCACCCAGCAACAAGGTGCCCACGACAACAATCGTCCGTTTCATCTGGTATTTCTCCGGGCTCGCAGACGTTTCACAAGCATGATCCGGAAAGGTGTGACGCAGTTTTCCGAAAAGATCATGCTCAAACAACAACCTAGGGCCGCCCACCCGTTCCACGGGAAACGCGGCCCATCCCCTGAATAGAACCCCGCCGCGGGGTTTTATTCCCGCGTGCGAAGATCACGCATTTAGAGGCTGTGACGACGGCGGTGCTCGTTGATCGCGATCCACACCCGCTCCGGGGTTGCCGGCATGTCGATGTGGTCGATCTTGTATTCGCGCCAGAGGCCGTCGACGATGGCATTGACGACCGCGGGGCACGAGCCGATCGCACCGGCCTCGCCCGCACCCTTCACCCCCAGCGGATTGGTCTTGCAGGGAACGTTGTGGGTCTCGAACACGAACGCCGGACCATCGGCCGCGCGCGGCAGCGCGTAGTCCATATAGGTGCCGGTGACGAGCTGGCCGTCCCCCGCGCCATAGACCACCTGCTCCATCAGGGCCTGGCCGATGCCCTGCATGGCGCCGCCATGCACCTGACCGGCAAGCAGCAGCGGATTGAGCGTCTTGCCGAAATCGTCGACGATCACGTAGTTGACGATCTTGATCACGCCGGTGGCCGGATCGATCTCGACCTCCGCCAGATGCGTACCGTTCGGATACGTGCCGTCGGCGCTTGCGAAGGTCGCACTGCCGTTCATCTTCGATGGGTCGGCGCCGGGGCGCTTGGCGAGATCGGCAAAGGAGATCGAGCGGTCGGTGCCGGCGATGCGGATCGCGCCGGCCGAAATCTCGAGGTCGCCTGCGCTGGCCTCCAGCGCCTGCGCCGCGATCTCCTTCAGCTTCTTGCCCAGCTCGCCCGTGGCACGCTCCACGCAGACGCCACCTGTGGGGATCGAGGCCGAGCCGCCGGTGCCGAGCCCGGTCGCGATCTCGTCGGTGTCACCCTGGTGGATATGCACGCGCTCCGGCGGTAGGCCAAACTGCTCGGCAACGATCTGGGCGTAAGCCGTCTGGTGACCCTGCCCGCTCGATTGCGTGCCGATCAGGACGGTGACGTCGCCATTGGGGTCGAGCCGCACGTTGGCCGTCTCTTCGCCCATCACGCCACAGATCTCGACATAGCTCGCGAGGCCAATGCCGCGGACCAGGCCCTGCTTCTTGGCCGCCTTGGCGCGCTTTCCGAACTCCTTCCACTCCGCGATCTCCATCGCGCGCTTGAGATGCGCGGCGAAGTCGCCGGAATCATAGACCTTTCCGGTGGCGGTCTTGTAAGGCAGCGCCTTCGGCTGGATGAAGTTCTTCCGACGAATGGCATCGGGCGTCATGTCGAGCTTGCGCGCGCAGGCATCGACGAGGCGCTCGATGACATAGGCCGCCTCGGGCCGGCCCGCGCCGCGATAGGCATCGACCGGCACGCTGTGGGTGAAGATGGTGCGCACGCGGCAGTGGAAAGCCTGGATGTCGTAGAGGCCCGGCAGCATGCCGGCGCCGCCGTGCGGGATATAGGGCCCGAAGGTCGACAGATACGCCCCCATGTCGCCCATGAGGTCGCAGTCCATCGCGAGGAACTTGCCGTCCTCGGCCAGCGCCATCTTTGCGTTGGTGACGTTGTCGCGGCCCTGCGCATCGCCCACGAAATGCTCTGAGCGGTCGGCCGCCCATTTCACCGCCTTCTTCAGCTTGCGCGCGGCGACCGCCATCAGGGCGTATTCGCGATACGGAAACAGCTTTGTGCCGAAACCGCCGCCGACGTCGGGGCAGATCACCCGCATCTTGTCGGTCGGAATGTTGAGCACGTTCTGGCAGAGGATGTCGCGCAGGCGGTGGCTACCCTGGCTGCCGACCGTCAGCGTCAGATGGTCGCGCTTGGCGTCGTATTCGCAGACGGCCGCACGCGTTTCCATGAAGCTTGCGACCACGCGCGGATTGACGATGGAGATTTCAGCGACCGCATGCGCTTTCGCAAAGGCGGCTTCGGTTGCGGCCTTGTCGCCGATCGAGACGTCGAACAGCACGTTGCCGGGCTTGTCCGGCCAGACCTGCGGCGCGCCCTGCTTCACGGCATTGACGACGCCGGTCACCGCCGGCTGCGGCGTCCACTTGACCTCGATCGCCTCGATCGCGTCGCGGGCCTGGTCGATGGTCTCGGCTACCACGAAGGCAATGGAATCGCCGACATGGCGCACCTCGTCCTTCGCAAGGATCGGGTAAGGCGGACCGGTGAACGGATCCGTTTCGAGATTGAACAGGCACGGCAGATTGCCGAGATCCCCGACGTCGTCGGCGGTCAGGATCAGCGCGACGCCGGGCAGCGCGCTGGCGCGGCTCACATCGATCGTATACTTGGCGTGCGCGTGCGGCGAGCGCAGCATCAGGCAGCGCAAGGCCGCGTGCGGCGCATAGTCGTCGGTGTAGCGGCCCTTGCCGCGGATCAGTACGTCATCCTCCTTGCGCAGCACGCTTTGGCCAACGCCGAACTTGATGGGAGCAGCCATTTTCTCTCCATGCCCTCATGGTTGTTTTGCCGCATATTGCAGCGGAACGGCGGGCAGCGCAAACGGCTTTAGCCATGCATGAAGGTCGCAGGCCGGGAAATGGCACCGCTCACCCGTCATAGCGGGAGTGCGCGAAAGGGCCCCGGCCCGCTCATTTCGCCGTGGAGGATGGGCGCAAAGGCTTCGGAGCGGCCACGATTGTTCGCAAAAACGCATGCCCGCTCCTGACGGTTGTCAGTCACATCACACCACGGCCCCACAGATACCTCGTGCTATCTCTCAGCGTATCGATAGCTCGTTGACCTGTGATGTAGTCGACCTCAGCGCGCGTCAAGCCGATGTCCATCAACTCCCGGTCACTCAAGTCGTGCAAGGTGGTTTGTGAGCGCTGACGTTGGCGCCGCTCCTGAAACGCACGCCAATATCGCTGAAGCAAGCCTGGGATGCTCCGCGTTGATGCGGCCGTTGGTCCAGCAGCATCCTTCTCCGGCAAAGCGTCGTCCAGCACTGCAATGGGCGCATTGAGGCGCGCTGCCGCCAAGGCCTCGTCCATTGCGGTCTCGGATGTGATGTTCGTCTGTTGCGGTGGCATCGGATGCTCCTGCTGTTGTGCCGGCAGGGAGCGTGGCCAAACAAAAGGCCCCGTCCGATGCCGGCGGGGCCTGGTGAAAAGATGTCGTCGTCGAATTCCTAGCGCGCGACTCCTTCCACGGCCCAGCCGAAGCGGGTCATGTCCTTGAAGTTGACGTTGCGCACTACTGTGTTCATGAAGCGCGGATACCATAGCAATGGCGCAAAATCAAGGGATGTGCGGAAGTAAGGCGCATCCTAGAGGCGAACGCCCGGCTCCGCCGAATTGCCCCTACGCGAGGGGCATTCCAATGCCACCGCCACCCTTGTGGGGACGCTCGAAGAAACCGGACGGCGCGGATGGAATCAAATCGACGCAGGCACTCGAGCAACTATGGACCAGGAGGGGAACGTCATCCGTGCCAACCCGCTGAGTTGTCCAGAAAAGCTGCGGGGTTCTTTCACCGAATGGCTGATCGCAAACGCTGCAGGTCGTAGGAAGCAGAGCCTCAATCGGACCTGAAAGTCGCGGGAATGGCAGTCCCGTCTTCTTATTCCCGTAGAGCGCGCGAGTGCTCATCCTGCTTGCGCTCAGGTTTGCGCATCGTAGGACTTCGTAAGGTAGCCAATGCAGCGAATAAGACGTGTAGATGTCCAATTCTCGAAGCGACGTCATCCGTCCGATCTCCGGGGGAAGTCTTCGCAGATGGCTACCATAAAGGCATATTCCCACCACATGGGTTAGAGACGCCACTTGAGGAGGGAGCGTGATGACACGCATCCAGTCTTCCCAAGGGATTTGCGCCGATGGCTCCAGGATTGAAGCGGCCGTTCGTGCAAGCTGCTCGATCAAATTCGTGACCTGCCCCCAGCCCGCTACGCTCCGGTCTTGTGCCTCTGCATGAATGTTCGGAACAAAGGGCACGCCCTTCTTTGACCTCACCGCCAAGCAAGCGCAGTGGTCGCGCCGCGTCATACGTCCGATCGCGGCGTCTGTGGCAGGATCAATCGAGAACAGGCGCGAAGGTACGTCTGTGTCGTTGGACATGCTTCTATCCTAACGGCCGGTAGAGCGGACGGGACGAACTTATTGATACGCGCCTAGCCGCGCACCAGCGAGACTAGCCAGCGGCGGCCAAACAGCACAAGGATCGCGAACACGTAGACGATGGTGCCGCCGACAGCCAACAGCGCCAGCGTCAATTCGTCGTGGAAGCGCATCGAGGCAAGATAGGCACCGCCGAAGCGTGCGATCAGCCAGAAGGCGACGGCGAGGATGATCCCGGTCAGCAGGAATTTGACCAGCGACAACAGCCAGACGCGGTCCGGCACGAGAAAGCCGCGCCGCACTGCGAAGAAGAGCACCAGCAGCAGATTGGTCCAGACACCGACGGCGGTTGCCAGCGCCAGGCCGATCTGGGCGAGCGATCCCATCAAGGCAACCTTCAGGGCGACATTGACCGCGATGCCGGTCAGCGATGCCCGAACCGGCGTTGCCGTATCCTTGCGCGCGTAGAAGGTCGCGACCGCGCTGCGGATCAGCACGAAGGGGATCAGGCCGATGGCATAGGCAGCGAGCGTGGCGCCCGCGGCGGCGGCATCGGCCTTCGAGAACGCGCCGCGGGCGAACAGCGCGCGCATGATCGCCTCGGGCACGGTGATGAAGGCCGCGACGAAGGGCACCGAGAACAGCAGCGTGAAGTCGAACGCGCGGCGCTGCGCCTTCATCGCACCGTCGTGGTCGTTGGCCGTGATCCGCCGTGACATCTCCGGCAGCAGCACCGTGCCGATGGCGATGCCGATGACGCCGATCGGCAACTGGTTGAGGCGATCGGCATAGTAGAGTGCCGACAGCGCGCCTGCGGGCAGGAAGGTCGCGATGATGGTGTCGGCAAACAGAGCAACCTGCGTGCCCATCGAGCCCAGTGTCGCAGGCCCCAGCGCCTTGAAGAAGCTGCGGACGTCTTCATCGAGCTTGAGCGGCGCAAAGCGCGGCAGCCCGCCATGGCGCGCGAGATCACCCGCGAGCAGGAAATACTGGAGGAAGCCGGAAATCAGGACGCCCCAGGCGGCGGCATGGCCGGCACCTGGAAACCAGGCGGCGAGCGCCAGCGTCATCATCATCGAGACGTTGAGGAAGATCGACGCGGCCGCGGCACTTGCAAAGCGCTGCATCACGTTGAGCATGCCGCCGTAGAGCGTCACCAGCGTGATCAAAAGCAGATAGGGGAATGTGATCCGCGTCAGCTCGATCGCGAGGTGTCGCTGCTCGGCGTCCTCGGAAAAGCCGGGCGCGAGAATGCTCATGGCCTGCGGCATGAACAGCCAGGCGACGACCAGCAGCACGAGCTGGGATGCAAACAGCAGCGTGAAGATGCGGTCGGCGAACAGTTTTGCTGCCGCCTCGCCCTTCTCGCCATGGACATGGGCATAGGCCGGCACCCAGGCGGCGTTGAAAGCGCCCTCGGCAAAGATCGCGCGGAAGTGATTGGGCAGGCGGAGCGCCACGAAGAAGGCGTCGGCAACAGGGCCAGCGCCGAGGATCGCCGCGAGCATGATGTCGCGGGCAAACCCCGTCAGCCGCGAGAGCAGCGTATAGCCGCCAACTGTGAAAATCCGCCCGAGCATGCGCCCCTTCTAGAGCCTTATCGGTCAACCGATAAGGCTCTGAAGTCTGATGCGATCAAAAAAGACGGGGTGTTCGGCTGTTCACTTCCAACCGGGGAGAGGTCGGATTGCGCCTGGCGATGCGCATTGCTGTGCCCTCTCCCCTTGCGGGAGAGGGCTGCGCCGCGAGTAAACACAAACTCATTGGGGTGAGGGGTTTCTCCCCGCCCGTTCCATGCGGAGAGAGACCCCTCACCCGTCTCGCCGCTCTGCGGCGAGCCACCCTCTCCCGCAAGGGGAGAGGGGAAGTGCGGCAAAACGGCGAAATCAGGTTGAGATCGCGCCGCGCACGGCCGCGATGATTCGCTCCTGGGCCGCCTCGTCGAGATAGGCGTGCATCGGCAGGCTGATGACGTCCTCGGACAGGCTCTCGCAGCCCGGCAGGCCGCCGTCGGCGACCGGATAGTGCCTGTAGGCGGTCTGCTGATGCATGGACTTCGCATAGTAGATCGCGGTCGGCACGCCCTGGGCCTTCAGTGCGGCGGCAAAGCCGTCGCGGTCCGTACCCTTGGGCAGGCGGATGGTGTACTGCGCCCAGACCGAGGTGCAGCCGGGGCTAAGCCGCGGCACGGTGACGACGTTGGACAGGCCACGCGCATAGCGTTCGGCCACCTTGTTGCGCGCCGCAATTTCGTCGTCGAAAATCTTGAGCTTCTCGATCAGGATCGCGGCCTGCATGGTGTCGAGCCGGCCGGTCAGCCCAAGCCGTACGTTGTCGTATTTGTCCGCGCCCTGGCCATGGACGCGAATGCTGCGCAGCGTGTGCGCGAGCTCATCATCGTCGGTGAAGATCGCGCCGCCGTCGCCGAAGCAGCCGAGCGGCTTGGCCGGGAAGAAGCTGGTCGTGGTCGCCAGCGCCAGCGTGCCGAGCTTGCGGCCCTTGTAGCTCGCGCCAAAACTTTGCGCGGCGTCATCAATCACGAACAGGCCTTCGGCCTCGGCGATCGCGGCGATGGCGTCGTGATCGGCGGGTTGTCCGAACAGGTCGACCGGAATGATCGCGACAGGCCTCAAGCCGGCCTTCCGGGCGGTCGCAATGCCGCGCTTCAGGGATTCGGCGCTCATGTTGAAGGTCGCCTCATCGACATCGACGTAGACCGGTGTAGCGCCGGTGCGCGCCGCCGGCGAAGCGGTTGCGATGAAGGTGAACGACGGACACAGCACGGCATCGCCAGGCCCGACGTTCTTTGCCATCAGCACCATCAGAAGCGCATCGGTGCCGCTGGCGCAGCCCACCACATGCTTGGCGCCGCAATAGGCCGCGAGCTGCTTCTCGAGCTCGGTCACCTCCGGGCCGTTGACGAACTGGCAATGGTCGAGCACGCGCGTGACCGCGGCATCGAGCGAGGCGCCAAGCCGGCGGCGCTGCGCGCCGACATCGATGAAGGGGATGGGATCGGAACGCAGATGCTGGTTCATGGCGCCTTGCGGGTTGTCTTGCAGATTCTGGGTGGTCGACATCGAGACGGATCAGCCGGCGACGCGGCGCGGCCCCTTACGGGCTGCGGATGCCGCGGCAGGACGGCTCGGCGCCTCCAGGCAGCGCGTGGCGATCTCGAGGCTCGCAACGCCCTCATCGCCGGTCACCGCCGGCGTCTCGCCGTGGCGCACCGCGTTGAGGAACGAGATCAGCTCGGCGCGCAGCGGCTCGTCATGACCGACCGGCAGATGCCGCATCGAATAGCTGCCGTCCGGCTTGAAGCCGAAGCATTCGGTGACCTGGCGCGTCAACAGATCGCCCATGACGTATTTGCCGCGGGTCGCGACCGTCACGCTGCGTGCCTTGAACGGCGTCAGCCAGTTGGTGTTGATGTGGGCAAGCACGCCCGACGCGGTGCGGAACTGCAACAGCGCGATGTCCTCGCGCTCGGCGACCGCACTCGACAATTGCGGCTGCACCTCGACGATATCGGACTCGGTGAACCAGCGGATCAGGTCGATGTCATGCACGGCGAGGTCGATCACCACTCCGACATTCGACATCCGCGGCGGAAACGGACCGACGCGCGTGATCGCAATGGACAGGATGTCCTCGCCCGCGATCGCCTGCTTGACCGCAGCGACCGCCGGATTGAAGCGCTCGACGTGACCGACCATCAGCGTCACGCCGGCCTCGCGGGCAGCAGTGACGATCTCGCGCCCCTCCTCCACTGTCGATGCGATCGGCTTCTCGACCATCACGTGGACCTTCCTGGCGATGCAGGCGAGCGAGATCTCGTGGTGCAGGTGGGTCGGCGCTGCGACCGTGACGGCATCGACGCCTTCGGCGACGAGCTGATCGAGCGTCTCGAAGCACTGGCAATCGGCAAGCTCGGTCGCACGCGCGCGGTGCGCCGGCGAAGGATCGACCACACCGACCAGACTGACGCCGGGAAGCCCCGCGAGCACGCGCGCGTGGTTGCTGCCCATCACGCCCGCGCCGATCACACCGACACGCAAGCCGGCCTTTGCCGGTGCAGATCCCTTGGAACTCATATGATCGAACCCCGATTCAACCCAAATCCCCGGCCACTTCCTAGCATGAGCGCCACATTTGTGGCGAATGCCGACATCGTAAGCCGGACACGATTTGATTCAAAAAATTACACGTTCCCCGGGCCTTAGCTCAGTTGGATGCCAGCCTTTGGGCCCGGATCACGTGATTCGGAGTTGCTGTTACGACCTTTGATAGTCGTCTTCAATCCGGATGATATCGTCCTCCCCGAGATAGCTGCCGGTCTGGACCTCGATCAGCTCCAGCA
>NZ_JBANBJ010000107.1:0-23013 GCF_059803515.1 Bradyrhizobium sp. UFLA05-125
GCGGTCCTGCAGCATCAGCACAGGGATCGACTTGCGATCGGACTCCTCATCGCGGAAGCCCATCAATCATTGATCCCTCACTTTTTACCGAATAGATCGGCACTTGGGCTTTGTTGATCTATGTCAAACAATTGCAGCGCAGCAGAACAGATTCAGCCTCCGACTGCTATTCTTCGGCTCCAACAGTCATCTTAACGCGCGTAAAGGACCGACAACATCTAACCAATCCGCCCTATAATTGCGGCGAGGGTTTTGTCGCGAGCGGCGTCAAGCTGGCGAAGCGAAAGCTCGCTCTTCTCCTGCGTTTGGCCTTCTTGGAGGGCACGAACAGGGCTAATACGATCTTTTTGAAGACGCCGCCCACTCGCGTCTGGATTTTCAGTGAGCGCATTACCTTTTACCCGAACGGTGTCGAGCCGAAAAGCAGTGGGACAACTGCCTATGGCTGGTTTGTTTGGGACAAGGATGCGAAGGGGCCAACTGAACTGAGGTGGTTCAAGCCCGGCTACAAAGCAAAGTATGCCCAACTACGCCACGTTACGGCTCTGACAGTGGACAGCTGTCGTTGAAGGGGTGGTGGGTGCCCCCGGGGCGCTGAGCCGGGATTGAAAGTGACCAGGTACCGGTACCGATTACTGACACTTTTCGTGCGCAGACATCTCTCCAGGTTCTGTGCGGGACCCTTCTGCGATCCCGTCTGTTTAGGCCCCGACAGCGTCACGAGAGCAGATATTCCGGGACGCCGCTCTGGGCGAGATGCATTGGTACTTGAACGTGCTAAGCTTGGGCCCATGCCGTCTCCCGCCGAAGCAGTAAGAAACTATATCTTGGCCAAGGACGGCAACCGCCCGTTGTTGATGAGACAGACGTTCTCTGAAGACGCTGCACTAGAGATGGTGGTCAAGACCGACGCCATTTCATTTCCCAGCACGGCGACCGGCTTGAGCACCGTGGAGGACGTTTTGGTTCGTCGCTTCGGTGTCGAATACGAGAACATCTATACGTTCTGCCTATCCCAACCCTCCGAGCCCGGCCGAGCCCGCTTTCAGTGCCATTGGTTGGTTGGGATGTCCGCAAGAGCCACCGGACAGCCGCTGCGAGTTGGATGTGGACGTTACGACTGGCATTTCAATCAGGACGGAAAAGTGGTGAGGCTCGTCATCACCATAGAAGTCATGAAAATCCTGTCAGGCACGCAACTCGATGCCGTGATGCGCTGGCTATCTTCGCTTCCTTACCCGTGGTGCAGTCCGGCTCAGGCTCTCATGTCATTTCCGGCGCAGCGGGACCTGTTGGAGGTCGAAGCCTATTTGAAGCAGGCGCAGTGATCTTCGATCGAGCCACGATTGGCTGGGAAAGAATGACATGCCAACGCAAGTGTTTACTCGGTTGGTGGTTGGACCGGCGGTCGGTCAAGAGGGCACAAGCGGGCCTCGGCAGACTGCCCGACCTTGGTCGGCTCGTCTCATGCAACTAGACATTGCGGCGGTCTCGGCAAAGGGTCAGCTACGGGCCAGAACCGGCTGTGAGCAATCGCGGAAAAACTGCGCACCTATTCAATAATCTCGTCGGCAGCGTTCAGCAGGCCCAGCGGTACGTCGAGGCCCAGCGCATTTGCCGTCCTCAAGTTGATGATCAACGGTACTTTGATTGGCATTTGGATCGGAAGGTCCCCTGGCTTCTCGCCCTTGAGGATGCGGTCGATGTACCCTGCTGCCCGCGGATATTGTTCGGCGAAATCTGGCCCATAAGAGATCAGGCCCCCTGAGTCCGCGAAAGAGCGAACGAAATAGATCGCGGGGATGCGGTAGCGGGCGGCCGCCGCAATAATCACGTCACGATTTATCGTGTTGAATAGGTCCGGCATTGCGATAATGCCGGCACCTGGATTACCCGCTAGTGCGGCGATAACGCCTTCGATCTCATCCTGGGCGTGAACCGGAGCAGCACTGGCCTGGAGGGTAAACGATGACGCGGCGGCTTGAATTGAAGCCATATAGAATTTGATCGGGACGCTTGTCGTCGGGTTGAAAAGCAGCGCCACTCGCGTCACGCCCGGCGCGATACGCTTGAGCAGTTCTAGCCATTTCCCACCCATCGAGGGCTCGTAAAGCGCGAACCCGGTAACGTTGCCGCCCGGACGTCCGACGTTCGTGACGAAACCACTGGCAATCGGATCGGCTACGGTCACGATCACGATTGGAATTGTCTGCGTCTCGCGGACAAGAGCGTTGGTCACGGGCGTGGTCACACTGAGGATTGCGTCGGGTCGCAGATCGACAAGCTCCTTTGCGACTGCCTTCATCCTATCCAGATCATCGCTGGCCCAGCGAAGTTCGATTTGAAAATTGCTGCCTTCTGTCCACCCCAGCATCGCGAGCGCGCCCCGGAAAGCCGCGAACCAAGACTTCACATCCGGATCGGTCTCCGCAAAGCCGATCAGCACGCTGACACGCCGCATGCGTTGAGCTTGCTGCGCACGCGCAGCGAGCGGCCACGCAGTCGCCGCGTTGCCCACCAGCGTCATGAAGTCGCGTCGCCTCATGCGGCTCCTCTCTCCATGCGGCTCCTCTCTCCAAGCGAGGCCGACACGCTACCACATCGTTAAGTGAGAGCCACGTTGTGCATCACAATAAAACTGAGCGGCTGATGACGGCTCCTCTTCGACTGAGCCAGCCGGTCCCGCCTGCTATTTGATGTCGGCTCTTACCTGAAAGCGACCTGATTGTTACGCGCACGCGAAATGACGCGAAGGGCCATAACCGGAAATAGCTGAAACTCAGCCGCCGCGTATGTTCGACCGAGCGTCGGGCCGTCGCCTGGGTCACGAACTTGGTACTCTCGGTCGATAACGCTACCGCACCAGCCTCAGTAGATCTCGGCTTTCAAGCGAGCAGGATAAGCCTTATCAAATTCGGCGGCGTCGATGTCGCCTTTCGACAGCTTCTCCAAAATGGCGCCCATCGACGGTAGTTCCGAGCGTGGGATCTGGGCGTCCGCACTCCATAGCCGCGAGCGCACGAGTGCCTTAGGGCACTGGTAATAGACGCTGTCGGTAGTGACCGACAGGACCGTACGCGGCAGCTTGCCTTGCATTTCGAACTCGGCACACAACGCGGGATCGTCGTGGATTTCGGCGCGGCCATTGATCCGAAGCGTGTTCCCGATACCTGGGATCATGAACAACAAGGATATGCGGGGATCGCGCACGATGTTGCGCAGCGAGTCGAGTCGATTGTTGCCGCGCCGATCGGGGATCAGCACCGTTTTCCTGTCGCGCACCCTGACGAAACCCGCTGGATCGCCACGCGGCGAACAGTCGAGGCCCTCCGGCCCGACTGTCGCGATGACCACGAACGGTGCCTTGTCGATAAACACTCGGTAGTCGTCTGAGATGTAGTCGATCTCCTTCACACCAGATGCCAGCCTTTGCTTATCGTAGAGTTTTTCCAATTCCTCGATCGATGTGATCCGTGTCACGGCGTCCTCCTCGGTTCGGGCTGGTTTCAGACGACATCGTATCCGGTCCAGAACCGGCATCTTATCGGGCGAGGGCAGCGCTCTGGAAGGCCCGGATTGGTCTGGGGTCGCAGAAACCGACTAACTCGTTGATGTCTCAGATGGGTCATTCGCGACTGAGCTGGGCAGCGCTCGCTACCAATCGATGTCCGCTTCCGTCCCGATAGCGCCTGCTTTTGTGCAGACGCAGCAAATGACGCGAAGGGCCACAAGGCGACATCGCTCCAATCAAGCGGCGATACTTGTCAGGGTCCTTAGCGGCCGTAGGGGAAGCAGCGCTTGCGATCGAGTGTGAGACCGAAATACGCTCCCAGTGCAGCGATGGCCGCGTCCTGCTGAGGATAAGGATCGGCATTGGATGCGGCAACGATGATGATCCGGAACCCGCCGCGATCCTTGCCACCCGGTGGCAGCATCGCCGTAGTTAGTGCATTGCCCTCCCTGTCGCGCAGCGTGAGGAAAAGCGGCATCTCTCGCTGTACATGGGCCTCGAGGCCGATGTCGCGCTCGATCGCGTTGGGCCGCTCGGGACGCCAGGACTGGACTGCCTTCTCCCGCTCGCGGCGGAAATATTTCTCAACTGTGTGGCCCATCAGGCGCGACTCATGCATCGCTTCACCTTCCGTCTCGATACGGAACCATGTCTTGCCCTTCGGCGCGTCGCAAACATACCGCATTTCGCCCGTCCTGCGATCGCCGCAATTCTAGGGCTGCTGGCCTGCAAAGCCAATATGAGACTAGCTCCCGTGAATAGCGCTGCACGATCAGAGGGGCAAAGAGCTCTTGATTGGACGTTGAAGTTCTAGTGAGCCCAAACAATACTAGGTCGACCGGAATAATCCTCTTCAAGGAGCGTCCCGATGCCTGACGTAAGGGAAAAGCAACGCGAAGCCCGCCGGAAGATCATTCGCCAATGGGCGAAACTTCCGAAGGATAAACGGCAGTCTATGGAGGGGATTTCTGAATTCGCCAGGACCGCCGTACAGCAGAACGAGAACGCATTCGTTCGCAGTCATCGCGATCCGTATCAGAAGATCATGGGATGGCTATTGCCGCGTGCTCATCTCTGAACGACTGAGTCCTCTGCACATCCTTCGAAGGCGACATCGGGTTCTTCAGACCCCATGTGGCGAACGGCTCGCGCGATTTAGGGAGCAAACCACGCACCTTGTCGCAAACCACATTGAGCGGGATTTTGTGAATCCGATCAGGCGACGCCCGATTTCCGCTTAGAGACATTCGCGACTGAGCCGGGCAGTGCTCACTACCAATCGATGTCCGCTTCGGTCCCGATAGCGACCGCTTTTGGGCAGACGCAGCAAACGACGCGAAGGGCCAGCAGCGGACATCGCGGCTGTTTCATAACGTTGCGCGATTGGATGCCCCCGACACAGCGGATACTTCGCCGACGCGCTAGGGTTTTAGCGACGCCAGATAGGCGCTGATCGAAATCAGATCATCCTCGGTCAAGTTAGTGACGACATTGGACATCAACGGGCTCCATGCTCCAGTCCGCTGTCCGTGCTGAAACTCGTACAGCTGGCGGGTGATATAACTCGGCGAACGGCCCGCTAAGGGCGGGATCGGGCCGAGCCCGTTCAGCGTTGGCCCATGGCAAACGCCGCACGCCACCGTCTTGCCGCCGCCGCTCGCGACCAGCGCTTCTCCTTCTTTAACTGCACCGGACGGTACATAGGCAATGAATCGGGCGCGGCTATCACGATTCTCGAACTGCGCGAGATCTTCGGGCACCTCGATAATGCGGCTTCCGATCGGTTCCTTCTCACCATTACCAAGATCGGCGAGGAACCATCCGGCGACGAAAGTCTTCGGCACGACATCCGTTTCCACGACGCGGATACGGTCGCGCGGTTTTAGTGAGGAAAAATACGCCGCCGCTGACGCGATTTCCGAATCGGTTGCGCTTTTCGCGAGCGAGATCATCAGCGTTTGCGGAACGCGATTTTGCACCGCCGTCGTTCTCATTCCGCTTTTGTAGTCCGCTATCTGTTGAACGATGTAGGTAGCTGGCAGTCCGGCGAGGTCAGCATTTTCCGGACCGCCTTGACCATTCGCCCTATGACAAAAACCGCAAGCGAACACGTCGGGCTTCCTCCCGTGCGCAACAATATCGGGAAGCGCAGCATGGTCCTCGGGATGCCAGACCGGCGCCAGAAATAGATCTCGGGTTTGCGGAACCGCATAGGACGCGCTGCTGTCCGGAACCGATCGTGGCTTGCCATCGTCGGGCACTGGTTTGAAGCCGGGCGGATTGACCGGATACGCCCACGCGGGCGGACCTTCGCTTCGTGCCGGTTGAACGACGAGAGCGGCAATGGGCAACAATAGGATAGCCGCGAGCATGCGCATCTTATCCCCCACCGTTCTGACGCCTGATACAAAAACGTATTACATGATGTCGCCTAAGACAACTTACTGCCTACGTCCGCCATGGGTCACACTCGGAAGAACTCACACTGAGCATATCGAGTCTGCTTCACCCCCCCTAAGAGCAGACATGGGCCGACATTTGAGATTGGCTGCTGCAAGCCCAATTTCGGAAGTCACAGCTCTTTGCTCCTTAACAATAACCAGCTCATTGTCGCCCGGAGGTGATAGCCTGTCGTCAACCAAAGGAGGCTGACATGGCCAGAGGCGAACAAAGAAGTAATCGGGAGAAGAAGAAGCCTAAGAAGGAAAAGGCCAAGACAACTGCCGCCGCCCCAAGCCAAAAGGGCGAGGGGGCGGGATGGCAGCCGAACCTCGCGACCGGCAAAAAGAAATAGAAATGGCTCGCGGAAGTCCCGCGCGGGTATTGTGCGTTACAGCAAAAATGCGCTGATGTCGCAGATGGATCACAAGCGGCGGTCGAGGCAAGCACACCCCGGCGTCCGGTTTACCGCCGACAGCCGACATCACACCGACTTAAGCGCAGTTCGGCTTGGGGCCGATTCTGTTGAAAAAGGCCTTTGTCGCGAGCATGCCCATTTTCTGAAGACTTCTGATGCGTTTGACGCAGCGGGACGTGGGAGATCGCGTCAACATAGTCAGGATCGCTCGGTGATCTTCCTAGCTTTACTACGAAGGCGTTTCTTGCCGGAGCTCGCTCTAAGTTAATTTCAGCGATGTTTTTGCCGTGGCGTTACTTTCGCCTTTTTCAACGGAATCGACCGTGAAGAGACTCATGCACAGCAGCAATTACGTCTTGGTTGATCCATTGCGGCGGCGTGCACGTCGGCCGCTTGAAAACGGCGTCAAATCCTCCCCAAGAGTCACACCTCGGCCATTTTCGTAAGCACACGCTGCACGAGCGCAGGATCGCGATAGACGCTGCGTGGCTTCAACAGATGTTGGACCTCGACGGTTAGCTTATGGACGGCCGGATCTTCGGCGGCGAGTCGGGTCAGGGCGATACCGAAGTTGCGCGTCATCTCAAAATCCGCCGGACGTTGCCCGCGCGTATCGGGAAACGCGAAGTCGAGTAGGGCCACCGACCACGGCGTCTCGATCAACGTCGGCACTTCGGCGAAGAAAGCAGGTGCCAGCCCGGCGATTGGATCGCTGTTTCCTGCTAGTCTCTCGAGAAGTCCTTGGAGCAGGCGCGCCTCCAGGGCGGCCACGCTCATGCCTTGCCCGTAGACGGGATTGAACCGACAAATTGCATCGCCGATCGGCAACAGCCCGCGGGGCAAACCATCGAGCCGCTCGAAATGGCGCCGCATGCTCTCCTGGAAGCCGTAGCGCGCGACCCCGTCCAGGCGCCTTGCGTGCTTGATCGCATTGTAGATCGTCGGCGTCCGAAGCGATTGAGCATACGTCAGGAAGCCCTCCGCATCGCCGGGCGGGACCTCACCGAGGCGGCCGCCAAGCGTTGCCATCCACCGGTTGCCCTCGAGCGGAAACAAGATGCCGCCCCGGCGATTGTGCGGCGCCTGGGCGAAGGTGATGACGCCTTTCCACTCGGTCGGGGCGTCGTCGGGGACGGCAAAGACGCATGTGGAATAGGAGAGATCGATGCCGATTGTGGTCTCCTCGGGCAGCGGCCGACCGATCGATTGCAGCAGGGCGAGAGTGGGCGTGCCGCGTCCAGAGGCGTCGACGACAAGATCCGCAGCGATCGTCTCGCTCGCGCCCTTGCCACTCTCGCAGCGCACGCCGGTGACCGCCTCTCCATTTGGCGACGCCAACACTTCCGTGACCCGGCAGCGCTGGCGCAGCATGATGTTGGCGAGACCTTCCACCCGACGCCGCACGACGCGCTCGATGGTGGGCCGTGACGCCGCGTAACCGCACCAGCCGAGATCGCGTTGTGGGAAGGGATTGTAGCCCGGGGGCTCGAGGCGAGGATCGAGACCGGCCTGGAGCCGCACGGCTCCCGCCCGTGCGAGATCCTGCTCGAACCCCGGGAACAGCTCGCTGAGGGCGCGCTGGCCGCTGAGCAGCAGCCCATGCACATGCCGCGCCTGCGGCGTCCCGGCGCGATGCGCGGGCTCCGAGGGCAGAGTGTCGCGCTCCAGAACAACGACCTGCTCGAAGTGGTCGGCCAGCGCCCCTGCGGCCGCGAGCCCGCCCATTCCCGCGCCGATCACGACGGCCTGCTTGCCGATCAGAGTTGATGCCACCGCCACCTCCCATTCCCACGTATGTCTTGATCGACACGAATCGGTTCAAGCGCGGCCGAGCGGACGGGCCCGTTGATGATAGCTCGGATTGCGGTCAAGGCCCCAGATCTCGTGGCACTCGCGGCTCCAGGTCACCTGGTGCAGCTCCCGGCGCAACGCACGCCACGTGGCGAATCGCCGAAGCGAGCCCGGAACAATCGATTGAAATGCGAAACATCCGAGAAGCCGGCTTCTAACGCGATGTCGGAAATTCGCTGTGTGCTTGCGTGAGACTCAGTTAGCAGCTCGAGCGCCCGTTGAAGACGTAACTCATTCACGTGCCCGGTGAACGATAGTCCTGATGACGCGATCAGTCGCTGCAGATAGCGAGGTGAGATGCCTTGGCGGCGCGCTACCATCTCGACGCTAAGCTCTGGCTGCTGAAAGTGTGCCGCGATGTAATCGAGGGCGGCGCTGTAGCGCACACCCCCGACCGCGCTCACACTGCTCTCGCCTAAGGGAGTGCGCTCGCCGATCGCGAGCGCCACGAGATCATGGATGTGAGCCAGGACCGCATCACGCAGCCTGGGGGCGGCCAGAGCCCCATCCTTGAATGCCGACTTTAGATAAGCCATGAGGAGTCGGAGCGCTTCATTTCGGTGAGAAATCGGCCGCATGGCGAGACTTTCGACATTCGTCACGCGCCGTGCAAGCGCGTCGCGGGGCACGGCCAGACCGAATAGCAATCCGTCGACATAGGTGACAGTGACGGGCTCGGAATGCAGAATTGCGACTGCATCGCCGGCGCGAAGCTCAATTTCCTGGCAGCGCTGCGACAGCAGACTTCTGCCGGGAGAGCAGACAATGACTCCAATCGAGTCGTCACCATCAGCGATGCTTGCTCGCAGGCGCTTGAATTGCATGGAGGAGCCTTTCAGTGCGAGCCTGCGCAAACCCGGGACGGCTTGCAGCGTTGCGTCAGCCTGAAACGGAACGTCCGACAAGGGCTCTATATCGACGTGGACTATGTCTCGCCCAAAGTTCTCCCGCCATAGGGGGACTCTCATCCGCTCCGGAAGCTCGCGCGTCGAGAATCGATGCGACACGAATTCGGCTGCGTCCGTAGACATGGGGACCTCCAGCCCTGATAAGACGTCGGGATTAGATGCTGCGGCAAATTACGGTCGGTATCTGTGATTTGCAGTTCGTGCACTGGCATATCTTAAGCCGTGCGCATGAGTCCAAGAAGTTGCACCATTGACGTGCTAGTCTCATTCACCTGTGATCAATGCTGATGTGAACTGGTTCACGTGGCGGCCAGAAAATTACGCCTATAGTGATTGTGAAAGCGTGGTGCCAAAAATCGCCATTAAGAGGTGACGGTCGTGATGGCTCTATTTCTAATTGCTGCCATCGGATCCAATTTAGACGTCTCTGGTAGGTGCCAGTGTAAATCCAGTTTCTAGCGTCATTCGCGATTGGTCGAAATCAACGACCCGCGGCGCAGACTGTTCTGTAGAACCGGCAGTTCTCTGATACCGATTTCGTGTCGTGCCTTGGCCGCCACACCATCATCAGAGTTCGTCGGACACAAGTTTACCTCCGGCACTGTATGTTTGCAGCCGTTGAAATGGTTGAAATTTGCCGCGTAGGACGTCAACGGTGATGATCAAGCGAGGGTTCGATCATGTCCACCCTGGTCGACATGCTTTACCGTGAATACTGCCGTGCCCGCCTCGCCGAAATGCGAAAGCAGCTCCTGGTCCCGGTTGTTGGCGACGAAATCCCAGAAGCGGATCGGGATGCCGGCAATCCTGCCGGCCCTGGCGATCGGGGTAGCGATGGCATCGCGACGAAAGAAGCCCCAACCATCCGGTAGCCAGTGCCCGACCGAAAGCGTGCTCGCACGCCGAAACAGAGCAGCCAGATGCATGATCGAATTCACAGGTTTCTCGCACGTGCCAGACCACGTTACCACTTTCTCCCGAAGTCTGGTTTGGTGGTTTCAACGATGCTTCAGGGTAACCGCGTCAGGCGGCATAGAACAGCATGCCACCTTGCGTGAAGACATCCGATCTAACCAGTAACATCTGACGCATTTTACAAGTGGCGGGGAGGCATTCGCCGTCATCTCAGCGCGCCCATCGCGCGCCAAACTCGAAGGAGTGAGGTCATGGCAACCATAGAATATAATCATACCGCGTCATCAGTTCGGGCGACACGAGAGTACGACGGATGGATCACTGCTGGTTATGCCATCCTAGGGTTAATCGCGCTTGCTGCGCTCTATTTTGCGTCGGGCGGCCCGGGAAACGGCGAGGCTGCGCTCGCCATTATGTTGGCTATGCCCTAATTTGAGGGCGAGTGATGCGAGGGCTTCTCATCCTCTTTATAGCGTTTTCGCTTATGTTGGCCACACGAGGCCAGCATCAAACAGATTTCGTGCCGCGCCCGACCGCATCCATGCCACCGGTTAACGTGCCCTAGGTTTACCCCGGCAGCTGACAGGCGGACGACACGTTGGATATTGTCGCTAAGGGCCGATGGACGCGGGGCAGCTTGGTATCCTTATTGATTCAGTCGAGCTGTTCTCGGAGGGATAATTCGATGAGCAATTTGTACCCTGAAAACTTGTACTTTGAAGACGCGGAAGTCGGTACCCGCCTCCGGGCTAGCCCTTATCTGGTAACCAAGAGCGAAATCATTCAATTCGCTAAACAATATGATCCGATACCCCGCCACATCGACGAGGAGGCTGCGGCGCGTTCAGTGTTTGGGGGGCTAACCGCAACCAGCGCCCATACCTTTTCCATCTTCATCTTGTTGACGACCCGGCTTCAGCCGCGGCTTCATGTCCTTGCCGGATTGGGCTGGGATGAGCTGATGCTGCCGAATGCTGTACGCCCGGACGATGCGCTCGATCTGGAAATCACGGTTCTGGAAAAACGCGAGTCGAAGTCCAAATCCGATCGGGGGATTGTCCGAAACCAAGTCCTATTGCGAAATCAAAAACGCGAGACGGTGTTGCAGTGTATCAGCAATATTCTCGTCGCGCGGCGACTGGTCGCGAACGCGCCGACCGACTGACTTGGTTGCTTATTTACGGGTGTCAGGCGACCGGTGATGGATCAAAGTCGGCTCTGGTTAAGCAGGCGAAGAACTCAACGTGAGCAAATCTAGTCCGCTATGCCTCCCGTGTTCGGACCTTGCGCACGGCCCCGCCGCTGATGGGCCAAGAACAGGCTCATACACCGCAGCATGGGAAGCGTCGCCACGTGCCTTTGCAGTCTCGAAAATGATAGAGTCATTCTGAATAGCGACGGTTGTTCGAACGTGAGGTCTTTGGCTTCAGTCTCTCAAAGAATATGATCGGTCAGGTCTGCGAGCCAGACTTGGTCAAGTTTCTCTAAAGCGGGCTCAGGGGGCGACACGATATCAGGCGGGCCAAAAGTCCAAAGGAAGGGAGGACAAGCGATGAGGACAAAATACACGCGACGAGCAATTCTGCGGAACGCTGCGTCCGGCGGCGTTACCTTGGCGTTGGGCTCCTCCGCTTCTCTCGCTCAGACCGAGCCGCAGAGGCCAAACATCGTTTTCATCGTCGCCGACGACATGGGTTACGCGGATATTTCATGCAACGGTCGACGCGACTTCATGACGCCGAACATCGATCGCATTGCCATGCAGGGTGCGCGTTTTTCCCAAGCGTACGCCAACTCGCCGGTCTGCACGGCATCGCGCGTTGCTATCATAACAGGCCGGTACCAAGCCAGATTGCCGGTTGGAATGGAAGAGCCGATTACGCGAGTCACAAAACCGGGCATTGGCTTGCCGCCAGAGCATCCGACTTTGCCGTCGCTTCTGAAGAAGGTCGGTTACGGCACGACGCTGGTCGGCAAGTGGCACCTCGGCAACCTGCCTGAATTTAGTCCTTTGAGGAGCGGCTATGACCATTTTTACGGCTATAGAAGCGGCGCGGTTGACTATTTCCTCCACGTCGACACGGAGGGCAAGCCGGATCTTTGGGACGAAGACCAACCAGTATCTCAAACCGGCTATATGACCACCCTTCTTGGCGATCGGGCGGTGAAGATCATTGAAGATTATGCACGAGCGGACCAGCGGTTTCTCCTTAGTCTTCATTTCAGCGCGCCCCATTGGCCTTGGGAAGGTCCGGAGGACCAAGCCGAGGCCGAGCGTCTCGCAGGACGCAATCTGTTCCACCTTGACGGCGGTTCTCGCGAGACGTATCGGCGGATGATACTTGCACTCGACGATCAGGTTGGACGCGTCTTGAAAGCGCTAGACGACCACGGCCTCGCCAGCAACACGATCGTGATTTTCACCAGCGACAATGGCGGCGAACGCTTTTCCGACACTTGGCCCTTCAATGGGCGAAAGACGGAGCTTTTGGAGGGTGGTCTGCGCATTCCTGCCCTCGTCTCCTGGCCCGCGCGCATTCCAGCGGGGCTCGTTAGCCAGCAGGTGACCGCGAATATGGACTGGCTTCCGACGCTGCTTGCCGCAGCCGGCGCAGCACAAGATCCGGCCTATCCATCGGACGGGATGAATCTGTTGCCACAGCTCTCGGAGGGCGCGCCTCCGGTGGAGCGGCGGTTGTTTTGGCGCTACAAGGCGCTCTGGCAGCGTGCCGCGCGCATCGGGGACTGGAAATATCTAAAGATTCTCGACAATACATTTCTGTTCAACGTTGCTGACGATCCGATGGAGCGCGCCAATCTGAAAGAGCGACGCAAGGATATCTACGATCGTCTCGCCGCCGAATGGAACAATTGGAATGCGACCATGCTGCCAGAAACCGCTACGAGTTTCACCTATAACAATACCGGCAAACAATGGGTCGATCGACCGGGCGCAAAACCAGTGACACTCGACCCGGATCCAACGCTCGATTGAGCCCGCACCTTCGAATGAAGGCCGGCCTTCTAATCGCCCTAGCCGCTGATCGATTTTCACCGCCCAACAAGCCAAAGGTGATCGGTTGGCGGCACTGTTCAGCCGCCTTAAGGTCGGCGAATCCAAAAACTGCTGGTGCGCTTGATGCCCTTGGACCCGTTAATCAGCCGGCGACGAAGCTATTCTTCGGGCCAAGAGTCGATCTCGCCAGCAAGCTTTCGGCGCAAAGATATGTGCTGGCTGATGTGATATCATTCTCATCGCGTATTCTATGGCGGTGCTTCTCTCATAGATGGCTTTTCTCTCTCAAGTTCCGAAGGTCGCAGATGGGTCATTCGCGTCGATATTGAAGCGGGTCGGCCGTTGCCAGCCTAGTTCTGAAAGCCGACGTGTTGACGAGCGATTAGGCTGGTCGAAATGGGCCAGCAGGCGGCGTTTATTCGATCACCTCGTCGACGCGGGCGATCAACGTTGGCGGCAGGGTGATGCCGAGCAATCGCGCCGTCCTAAGATTGGCGGATAGCTCAAATCGCACTGGCTGCTCGACCGGCAGGTCTCCCGGCTTGGCGCCGTTGAGTATCTTGGCAACATAGCCGGCCGAGCGGCGGTACATGTCGGCAAAGCTTGGACCGTAGGACAACAGCCCGCCGTCCCTGACGTAGGTGGCGGCCTCCCAGATGGACGGCAAGCGATAACGGAGCGCCAGATCGATCAGCGGCCGGCGGTGGAAATTGAAGAAGGACGAGGCGAACACCGTCAATCCGTTGTCGCCCTTGCCAACAGCAGCCGCGAACGCGGCCTCGAATTGATCCGGTTGCACCTCCACGACATCGAATTCGAGGCCGAGTGCCTTGGCGGTTGCAGCCGCTGCTTGCAGGCCGACCGCACCGACTATGGCGTCTTGCAGCGCCATCAGTCGTGTGACGGCCGGCACCGCTTCCTTCAGTATCTCGATCCGCTTGCTCTCAAGGTCGGCGTTCGACATCGAGAGTCCGGTGACATTGCCGTCCGGCCGTGCCAGCGACGTCACGATGCCGCTGGCGATGGCGTCGCCCAGAACCGCAAAGACAATTGGCGCGGTCGTCCCCGTGGCGATCAGTGCCTTGATCGCCGGCCCGCTCACGGTCACGATGACGTCGTAGCCGCCCTTGCTGATTTCGGCGGCGAGCTGCCGCAGCCGGGCGAGGTCGCCATCCGCCCAAAGATAATCGACGGTGACGTTGCGGCCCTCTATCAATCCGTTCTCGAGCAGGCCCTGCTTGAAGCCCTCGATCTGGCGCGGGTCGACCACAGTGGCGCCGGTTGGTCCGAGATAGACGATCCGCGCCATACGGCCCACGCCTTGCTGCGCGAAAGCAGCGCGCGGCGACAGCAGCGCCAGCCACCCTGCCAGCGTGATGAAATCGCGCCGCCGCATGAATGCTCCCAAGCCGTGTATTGATTATCATATCAGTTCAGGCGGACCCTCCGGAAGGGGTTGCGACCCGATCTCCGCCTCGGCTTGAGCCGATACCATTCGTGTGGATGTCTCCGCGTCGCGGCCATGGCGGATTTACCCCTCACAGCCGACACGTCGATAGCCGTCGGGGTCTGTCGATGTGGGCCATGTGTGGACCTGTGCGCCACCGGCTGATTGCACGAACGCGTCACCTTAGGATAACTCAGGGAATAAGCGCGGCTGGCAGTGGTTCTGTTGGCTGCGGTACAAATTGATTCTGCTGCCCCCGCGCCATCACCAGGATCGCCAATGCAATTGCAAGGACCACCAAGAGTTTGGCCATCCGTCAAATCCGTTGAAAAGTTCGTGCCTACGAAATCTTGGCTTTGCGCTGTTTCGGAAAGGCAATCGTCAAACAGCGACCAAATCGACTGGTCACGATCAATACATGCATGCTGAAGAAATCAGCACCGTAAACATGTCGACGTCGAACTCTTTCTCCAGGCTCATTCCGAACCGCTCTAGCCATTTAGCCTGAGCCAGGTAGGCCGTCTTCTCTCGCGCCTGTGGACAATCAAATTTGAGCTTTCCTAGATTTTGAAGGTGATGAACCATTTCGTGTACCAGGACCGATTGGTCCGCCGGCGAAGTCCCACCCCAATCGTCAGGAAGCAGGATCGTTCTCGTATTGTTGTCGTAGAGTGCGACAACCTCGCGCTGAGCGAGTTGCCCATCGTTTCCTATGAAGCTTTGAGAAGAAGCAAGGTCCCTTGCACGCAACCTCGCAAGCTCCATCCTCGAAGAAAATTCAATGGCGGGACGTTCTTTGATGGCAGGCAGGTCAAAATTTGATGTGAGCCAAGCCACAATCTCATCGAACAAATCTTCCGCAGCTTGAGTTACATCAGAATGCAACGCAACCGGACGCGACCCGGTGGTCGCGCTCCGCTCCAAAGCATATTCGCAATGGGCTCTAGAGGATGTCGTTAACGTGAGAGAGGCAATTGCCGCGACCAGAAGGAATTGTTTGAACATGACCCTCTCCTAGAGGCTGTTCGGAATAGAGACCCTCTTCAAAAAAACCCAGTCGGCAGTTGAATGGCTGGAAGCATAGCATTCGCTTGGCGACGCCGTTGTGAACCCATTCACACCCAAAGAAGCTAAAACGCCAGAAGCAGACGCTCTTCGCCTCATCCATCACCTCCTCGGCGTTGGAGCTGCCGATCTAGGTCATGCTCCCCGGCATAAAGCAGCGGATAAATATGTATGGATAGTCTTCGTCGTCGGTATCGCCTTCGAAATAGACAGGCCAGACCATGGTCCGCTCGGCCTTATTAGGCTCGCTGATGACGGAATTGTCCGGCACATCGACCCATACCATGATGTTGGAGTCGGGGCTCTTTGGCACTCGTACGCGATAGTGACCGTTCTTCGCTTCCCAGTCGGCGTCTTGGACAACGTAGCCGTCGGCAGACGAACAGCAGAGGCCGTTGCCACTTTTCAGTTGGTCAAACCACGGCTTGAGTAGAGAATTCGCGTAACGCCCGTCGAGGTCGCGCCCCATCGCCGGTAGCGGCGTCAGCAATAGCCCCACAGGCGCGATAAAGCCGATTAGCGGGATCCAGCGCACGACCAGCATCGCGACGTCCCTGCTTCTGAGCAAATTTTTTAGACTATGAATGTGAGTATGTTTCGGCTGCTGCGAGGTTCACGCATCAACCCAAGGGCTGCAGGAGAGGCAACAGGTGGCATTCAGCATATCGCCAGCATCTCCCAATTGCGCCACCCAGAATCCAGTCCCGCAACCGAGCGATCGCGCCGGCACTATGATGCCGCTGTGCCAAGACGAGGCCGAAGGCCCCTGCTAGGCAACTCAAGGACGGCGAAGCAGTCGAGCTGTGGCGGGACGACCACCGCATTTCGGTGTTCAGGGGTATGGATAGGGGCTCATAGCTCGCGCTCCACGGCTGGATGGCTTCGGTTTCTAATCTTGATCCAGAACTTTTGTCCACCGCGGTAAGGCCGCTCGCGATGCTTCGAGACGAGACGTTCAAGGCCCATGCGACGCGCCGCACGGAATAGGTCTGGGCCGATCTCGCCTCGCTCGAAAAGGCGCAACGGCGATGCCGTCCGGCCGGCGCGCGAGCAGTCGCTCCAGGTTGTTCTTCCGCAAGTGCAGCGGCAGTTTGCGGAGATCATCACTGCCTCAACCAAAATATCGAAGGCGCAGAGCTGAACCTCGTGGTCGTCGAACTCAGGAATTGCGAATCCAATGCCCCGCTGACGTATCGCCCTTTCGGCTTCTGCTTTGGATCTCCCGAGCAAAATCCAACCGCAACCGAGAGGCATGCGCGAGACTCGGATGCGCGGAAGCATATGCCGGGACGCTTACCTGCCAATGAGCAGAACTATTGTTGCCAACGTAATTGTGACGGCGATAGCCGGTACAATGAGCCACAATGTTTCGTGCTTCATAAACGCCCAAGTTCAGCTGCGGTGGGGGGGGACAACTGCGGAGGAGACCACCGTCAGTCGTGGCCATGAGAAGGTCTGCACGCGGGACACCTCATCATGCGACCGCCCTTCACCAGACATGCGTCGTCTTGTTTAGTTCTGCGCGACGGCGGTCTTATCAAGAGCGTCACGAATGCCACGCGCCAGCTTCAAGGCATCGTCGTTCGCCCAGAAGTGGACGAAAAACATACGCGGCTGCTCGTCGATCATGTGACTATGGATCGCGGTTACTTCGATGTCTCCAGCGCGAAGAGCGCGGATAAGCGGATTGATCTCGTCGCCTGTAACCAAAAAATCGCCGGTGATGGCCGCCCTTCCGTTTCCGGTGGGCTGGAAGTTCACCCCGTTGGCCCCGCCCATCGCGCCGCTGACGGTCATGCCGCCCTCTGTTGCCGGATCACGACGGGGAATTCCGAATTGGAAAACTCCACCGTTCGCGGTGCCCTTGGCATGGATGATTTCGTCGAGCTTGGCAGTATCGAGGTCGATGGCCGACGCCGCGCTGGCGGTAGTGGATGGTGGTCCGAACGGTGTCTTGCTTGCGGTCGAAAGCGCCTCATGGATGGCGGCTGCGATCTTCTCTGGATCGCCGTGACCGGCGACATGCATGTAGAAAGTCGCAGGCGTTGCTCGCAAAATGTGGTTGTGGATCGCAGTGATCTCGATGCCTTTGTCCAAAAGAATAGTCATCACCGGAGCTATTTCGGTCTCAAGTAGGACGAGATCGCCCATGACCATCGCCTGACTGTGCATGGGCGCGAAGGCGACCCAGCCGCCGAGAGCCAGAGCCGGTTTGATTTGGACGCCATCGAGCGTGACTTTGAGATCAGATCGAGGCAGCCCGTAGCGATGGACTTCGCCGCTAACTGTCGCCGTTTTGCCGAGAGCGGTATCAACCTTCTTCCAGTTGATTGATTGTCCTGCGGCGATCGTCGGCATGAGGGCAGTGACTACAAAGGCTGTGATAGTTGCTCTTGCGTTCATGTTGTTTCTCCGTGAAGTCCTGCCCACAACGTTTGTGAGAGAATAGGTACGACCGGACCGCGACGTTTTCGGCTGTGCGCACGTCAACCGCGTCGGCGCGCTGTCGTGCCGACAAATCGGAAACATCTTCTCGGATTGGAAAATGGAGGTCTAACACGGGACATGCTGCGCCCTTGGTAAGTGTCAGGACGCGATGCTTGGGCATGTCGCCTAGCGGGGAGATCGCTGTCCCCGTGCCCCAAATAGAACTCCTGCTGCGGAGGGCGTCAATCAACCATAGTGTATGCGGGATGACGATTTCTTGAGCGACAGCTTCCTTCGCTCTTATCGCACGGGCTGGAACCGTTCCATCACCGTCCGCGCAATCTCTGCGGACGCTTCGTCGGGGATCGGGAACACGGAACTGACGTTGATCTCGCCAAGCACGTAGCTGTCATTTCCGTTAGCGTCGGGTGGTCCTAGCATGAAGTCCGCATCCCAGACTGACGGCAGGTCGCGGCGCGCGATGTTGAGCAAGGAAGTGAGCTGTGGTGTCCACTCGTCTTCCATCAGCCGCCGCAGGCGTTGGAAGCGTGGATCGGCATTGGAGGTGTAGAGGCGTGGTCCGGCCTCGGCGCGCGCGGTCGGCGCTTCGACGAGCGCCTTGACCTTATGGTGGCCAAAACCGGCGCACCTATCACCTGCCATGTAGCAGCGCACTACACCTTCGCTCAGGCGCGGCTGGAACGGCTGATCGATTACGCAACCGTCCTCGAAATATCCGGCGCACAACTCCAGAAGTGCGTCCAGTGCCATCTCCTCCGAAGTACTCTTGGTGGCGTCCAGCACTCGTACCATTGGTCGGTTGGGTGTGCCTGCAAGCATCTCGACCTTCCAAACGCCTTGGCCGCCATTGCCCCGATTGCGCTTTATTACGCGCGGGCCGGAGGCGATGCGCTCCGGCAATTCGGCGCGCATCGCTTCCGCGGTTCGATAGAGCGCCGTATCGCTGCCCCAGCTCATCGCGCGGGTGCGATGGAGCACCTCCTTGGTGCCCATCTTGAGGATCACATCGGGATGGGTGCTCACCCAGACGCCGCGCAGCGCGACCTCGCGCAGCAGCGCGTCAAGGTTGGCGCGGTTGTGCCCTTCGTGAATAGGATTGACCCAGACGAGCACGCCGTCAACCGCAAGCAATTGGTGACGGACTTCGTCGGCAAAGCTTTCATCGTAGATCGCCGGGTGCGCGTCGATGCCGACGGCGGCAAGAGCCTCGAAGACGTGGACGAACCGGCTGTTCTGCCGGGTTGTGTCCCGACGTGCGGAGGCATCGCCTCGCGACACGATAGCGACAGTGTAACGAAGAGAGGGATGTCGTTGGGTGTCCATGCGCAAGCTCCACGACTGATCGCGTGTTGCGCAGAGCTTGGACGGATGTCTGACGGGGAGCCTGCTTATCCCCAATGGCTCCAGCGTACGCTACTTCCCCTATTCGTTTCAAGTGCAGCTTGGCGCGGAGCGAAGACGCCGCCTTGGTGTGAGCGCGGTGGGGCGGCTTACTCGGTATCCTTTCGGGACGGCCTCAGAAGTTCCCGGAGCGGCACGGTGGGTATGATGCACTCGCCCTCAGGCGGCGGATTATCTTCCTCCTCCGCCGCGTAAGCGTCAGGATCACTGAGGATCGGCACCGGCTCGCCGGTCCAACCGCACTTGTCGCATGTCGGCCGCTCCCACTCGACATCGGGGACGCTTGAGTGAAACCCTCGCTGAGGAGATAGCCGGGTTGAGCCGCACGCGGGACATGCGGCGGGTACGCCACGGAGATGGCGGATCACGAGAGACGCCGCCAAACCGACCGCATGTTCAACTGTGGTCGTCGCGACCTCGGCATCATGCCAAGTCGAAGCCTTGGCGTGGGTGAGCCACGGCTCAGGTAAGAAATTGACAATCGATGTGATTTGACACGGACAGCCCTCAGCATCTTGCTATCTCTCAGCATCTTTCTGTCGGAATAAAATAAATTGGCTTTCCAAATTGTTTCTTGTTGCGTTTGCGCACCCCTTCTCGAAAGGCGCAACAGATGACCGACAAGGAGCATGGTCCGCCCAGATACTTGGTGCGTGAAGGCTGCAAGGGCTGGATGGTTTATGATCGCGCGCGTAAGGGACCCGCGATGATCGGGACCAATCCGGCGATCGATTTGACGCGGGAACGGGCAAACCACATTGCACAGTCGCTGACGGCTGAGTTGCAAGACAAGTCCAATGCCCCGTCCCGCCCGCAATGAACGGCTCCGCCACGATGCAGCGGTGGCTATCGGGGAACAGCTCGTCTCGACTATGGTTCGTAATTTTGGCGGTGCTGATGGTCTGGCTATACGGTGTCATTCATCATTGACGCGCTGCCGCGCCTCGGAGGATGGCGCCGACTTCCCGCAGCTTTCCAGATCGGACAGCCGCAGATCATACGCTGGCCTTCTGGGCTCGGCGTCGCACTCTATCCCCATCCTGTTTCCATTGACCGAGCAGCGCACATGCCTCACTTCTCTCCGCGTCGGTTGGCTGGCTGTCGGGATGCAAGCATTTCATGAGCTTGCCGTAAGTCGCGAACGTCATGATGCCCTTCCGGCGACTTTCCTCCTCATACCATTTCTTCATTTCTTGCAGCGCGAGCCGCAGGTTGCGGTTCGTCTCCTTGAGGCGGGCCACCTCGTCAGGATCAATCGGCGGCGGCGCGGGCTTGGCCGCCATGGCCTTGGTTGCTGCATGCTGTTTGCGCTCATCAGCAAGCGCAATCTTCAACGTCGCGTTCTCTTGCTGAAGGGCGGCAATCTCGATTTCGCTTCGCGCCTCGGCCAATTGCTTGGACTGTTCGGCGACGACGTTGCGCAGTCGCTCGATTTCCTCCTTCCGTTTGGTTCGCCATCGCGCCTGCCGCTCAAGATTGTTGAGACCCATGACGATCTCCCTCCGTTACGTAACGGGCTATCATCGTCATGTCGGCGCGACCGTCAATTGAAAATCTCCGTCCGGCGCCAATCGGCACTGGCCTCGGAACCTGCTCGCCAGCACTCGCTCGATCTCGGCGCGGTCGCGACCTGAGAGGCGATGGACCTTGCCGAGGCGCGCGCGGGTGACGCGTCAGAAGCGGTCATGCTCGGCGGGATCGTCCAGCCAGTCCTCGACCACGAAAGCGACGCGGCAGGCGATATTGAGCTGCGGTTGGCCCTTCGACCGGCACACGCTCCAGCAGAATGGCGTCTTCGACCCATGGCGCGCGCTCCATTAGAGGACTGTCAGCCGAACGATCGATCAACCGGAGCAGCGGCGATGGTCACCCGACTTCGGCCTAGGTGCCATTTTTCTTCCGCAGGGCAATGCCGTACTGCCACGCGCGCGCTCGCACGGCTGCCTCAGTCCGTTGCAATTCGTGGGCGATCTGGTCGGGACGATGACCCGATGCGGCCAGAACTTTAAGCCGCTGGTGGTCTTCGGCTGTCCAAGGTTTGAATATGGGATAGCGGGTTTGCATCCTCTGCTCCAAGTGCACACGAAACAAGGCGTGCAACATCAGACTTTGCTTTGCTGATCCGCAACGATCACGCGCTCGACTTCCGATGCAAGCACATGAAAATGAGCGGCCAACTTTGTGAAAAGCTCACGCTTTCTCGGATCAGTTGCGAGATCGCGGATCAGCGCGCATTCGGCGGCATCTATTCGCAGCTTTTCCAGTTGGGCTCGAACGTCTTTCATTGCGCTTTCAATGCCAGAAAAATATCCAAGCCATCAGCGCGCTGACCACAGCGAACCAAGCGACAGACAACATGAATATGATGTCGTAACGGTTCATCGGTTAGGCGGTGGGAAGCCAACACGCTATCGTGCGGCATCGACCCTTTATCGGAGACGCGGTGTTAAGACTCGCGATTTCAGGTCAGATGTTTGCTTTTCGGTGCCAACCTGTTTTCGAGGCATACGGCTTAATGGTTATTGCACCTAGTGCCACGATGATTTCCTCTCCGTTAGGGTGGAACAATTGCCCGGAGGCAGGAGTCGCGCATGGTCAGGAAGCTGGCGGAGAACGGCACCTTCTATCACGAGCCGCCCTACACTGAAGAAGAGAAGTTCGCGAGCTGGGCGGCCTCATCATGGAGGAGTACGACCTCGGCGGCATGGATGCCGTTCGTTACTGGTAGTCGTAGTCGTTCTGCGGGGCGTAGCGCTGTCCATATCGGTCTGAGCCCGCCGGTCCCAGTCGAGCGAGTAGTGGTCATGAAACCCGCCCTACGACGATCGCGGAGCTGCTCAAGCTGAAGCCGAAGTCCGACCTCAAGATCCAGCGTGCTCGTCACGCTGGCGGGCCTTTCTGTTTTGGAACAACTGCGATCCGAGCAAATTTCTTTAGCGCTGCGTCAATTGCCTTGAGCTGTTGACTGCGAGAAGGTCGTCCTCTCCCTAGCTTAGGTACCGATGGTTTGGACGCTCTGGCAACAAGCAACAGGTCGCTGCCGCAGCTGACGCATTCGTAGAAACCTAGGTCAAAACCCTTTGCGACAGGAAAAGCGCCCTTGAGCACTCGGGGTTGGTTACAAATCAGGCATACGGCTTCGCTGCTCACAATAACTCATCCGGAAAAGCGATCGGCTGCAATAAGCACGATGTTAGCCCGTGAGACCGAGCGGACTACAATCTGAACAACATCCAGACCATCGCAACTAACCAAGCGGCAAGCCAAACAACCGAAGCCAGGAACAACGATCATGCTGTCTTAGGAGTCTGAAGCCACGTCCTAGCGAACCGCGGTCCTTTCGTGCGACTGTGTTGATTATCGCAGCCGCTTTTTGTCGTACTTGCATAGTGCCGGGCGTTAGCGCATTGCGGCCAAACAAAGCTTGCTATCATGCGCCAAAAAATTGAGATTTTGAGCCAGCGTCGCGCGGAAGCCGGCCGTCCTGGATGGCCTGAATGCCAGCGGCGATCTCAATGAGCTTGCGCGCTGCGGCTTCCGGGTCGGAGAAGGGATCGTTCCGTCGTGAGCTTCATGAGCCAGCCTGAACGCGAT
>NZ_JBANBJ010000108.1:0-22828 GCF_059803515.1 Bradyrhizobium sp. UFLA05-125
CACCGGTACCGGGCAAGGAGATGCCGATATTGGCGTGCTTGGATTCTCCGGGGCCGTTGACGATGCAACCCATGACCGCGACGTTGAGTTCTTCGACGCCGGGATATTTCGTCTTCCAGGTCGGCATCTCGTCGCGAATGAAATCCTGGATCGAGCGCGCCAGCTCCTGGAACGTCGTCGAGGTGGTGCGGCCGCAGCCCGGGCAGGCCGCAACCAGCGGCACGAAGGTGCGGAAGCCCATGGTCTGCAAGAGCTCCTGGCCAACCTGCACCTCACGGGTGCGGTCGCCGCCGGGCTCCGGCGTCAGCGAAATGCGGATGGTGTCGCCGATGCCCTGCTGCAGCAGGATGCCGAGCGCTGCGGACGAGGCGACGATACCCTTGGTGCCCATGCCGGCCTCGGTGAGGCCGAGATGGATGGCGTAGTCGGAACGGCTCGCCAGGACCTCATAGACCGCGATCAGATCCTGAACCGCCGACACCTTGGCCGACAGGATGATGCGGTTCTTGGGCATGCCGAGCTCTTCGGCGCGCGCCGCCGAGAGCAGCGCGGACTGCACCATGGCTTCGCGCATCACGGCGCGGGCATCGCGCGGATTGGCCGAGGCCGCGTTCTCGTCCATCAGCTTGGACAGGAGTTCCTGATCGAGCGAGCCCCAATTGGCGCCGATGCGCACCGGCTTGTCGTGCTTGTTGGCGATCTCGATGATGTCGGCGAACTGGGTGTCGCGCTTGTCCTTGAAGCCGACATTGCCGGGATTGATGCGGTACTTGTCGAGCGCTTCCGCGCAGGCCGGATAGTCGGCGAGCAGCTTGTGGCCGATATAGTGGAAGTCGCCGATCAGCGGCGTGGTGATGCCGCGCTTGCGCAGGCCGTCGCGGATGTGCGGAACGGCTGCGGCAGCCTCCTCGCGGTCCACGGTAATGCGGACCATCTCGGAACCGGCGCGCGACAGCGCTGCGACCTGGGCGATGGTGCCGTCAATATCGGCCGTGTCGGTGTTGGTCATCGACTGCACCACGATGGGCGCGCCGCCGCCGACGGCGACGTCGCCGACCTTGACCTGGGTGGTGTTGTGGCGCGGTGCGGGCCCCGCGATGTCGGAATCGATGGTGTTTTCGGGCTTGTTCATGGGGTCCAAATATCAGGTTTTGGTGACATTCAGCAATGCATCGCGCGGGGCCGCGGCGTCTTGGCTGGGACGGTTAACCAGGAAAAGCCCAGCAATTACAAGGATCGCAGCCGCCCCGAACGTGAGGCTGAGGGTGTCATGCAGGATGAAATAGCTAGCGACGACGCCAAACAAAGGGGTGATGAAGGTAAAAGCCGACAATTTGCTGGCCGAATAGACCTTCACCAGCGCGAACCAAAGCGTGAACGTGGTTCCGACCACCCAGACCGCCTGGAACACCATCAGTGTGATCGAGAGCGGGCTCGGGGCACGGGGAATGGTCTCGCCCAGGAGGTACGCAGCGAGGCCCAGAATCGGGATCGACATCGCAACCTGGTAGCCGATGGCCTTTTCCGGCGGGGCAAAACGCAGCCGCGTCGACTTGGCGACCAGCGTGGTTGCCGCCCATAGCGCGGCGCCCCCGACGATCATAAGGTCGCCAAGCAGGACCTGCGAATCCACGTTGGGCTGCGGCACGCCGATCGCGAGTGCCACGCCGGCAAAGCTGACGGCGAGGCCGAGCCACTGCGTGCCGCTGAGCCGCTCGCCCAGTACCTGGTAGGACCCGAGTGCGACGAAGAATGGCGCGGTGTAGAGAAACACGACTGCGCGGGAGGCCGGCGTGAAGCGCAGCCCCTCATAAATCAGCACAAATTCGATGCCGAACATCAGCCCGGCGATGAGACCTGCGGCAAGCGTGCCGTCGCGCTCGAAGAATTTTGCGCCGCGCAAAGTGCCGATGATGAACACCACGGGCAGCGCGCCCATCGAGCGGATGGTCGCCTGCAGCACCGGCGGGATATCCGGGATGACCAGCTTCACCGCGATCTGGTTGAAACCCCAGGTCAGGCAGAGCATGAGCATCAGGGCGATGGCGCCAGCGCTGAGGGGACGGCCGGCGGACGGGCTTGTTGTTTCTATCGACATTTCTTCCCGGGACCGGCTTGGCGCCGTTGTTATCAAGAAGCTTTCTGACAATGGGCGCAGGTGCCCGTGATCTCGACCACGGACAGTTTGGGGGCAAAACCGGAAGCGCGGGCAGCCTGGTTGAGGCCTTGCGCGACGGAGGCCGCCGGAATCTCGCCGACGAGACCGCAGCGCTCACAGATCAGGAACGCGACCGCCGAGGTCGCGTCATGATCGTGGGCGCAGGCGAGATAGGCGTTACGGCTCTCGATCCGGTGCACGAGGCTATTGGCCATCAGGAACTCGAGCGCGCGATAGACCGTGATCGGGGCCGGCCGTGGCATCGATTTGGCCAGTTCGTCGATCACCTCATAGGCGCCCAGCGGTCGATGGCTCGAGAGCAGCGCCTTGAGCACCTCGCGGCGGATCGGCGTGAATTTCTGTGCGCGCTGCTCGCAAACGGCTTCCGCATGCGTCAAGGCATCCGCAGTGCAGCGGCCGTGATCGTGGTCAGGCGCGGGAAAGGCCGGCTTTACGAGGCTCATCGCGCAGGCTTTTAGCATTTCCGGACCGGGAACCCAAAGAGCGCTGCCTCGAATGGCTGCCAGCCATGCTTTTCCGGCGGAGCAGCGCAGCGATAACTTGCCATGAAATAATCATAAGCTTGCTTATTATATGCGAAGCTTATTGGAGACGAAGCTTATGAGCCGCACGTCGGTCGATCAGAACTTCCTGTTCACGCTTGGCGAGCTCTATCGCCTGCTCCGGGTCTATGCCGACAAGGAGGCATCCCGCTATGGCATCACCCGCGCGCAATGGGCGGTGCTATCCAAGGTCGAGCGCAGCGAGGGCATGAAGCAATCGGAGCTCGCCGAGCTCCTTGAGATGCAGCCGATCACGCTGACGCGGCTGATCGACAAGCTCTGCGACAATGACTGGATCGAGCGCCGCAGCGACGCCTCCGACCGCCGCGTCAACCGCCTGTACCTGAAGAAGGCCGGCCGCGCGCTGCTCGGCAAGATGAGCGGCCTGAAGTCCGAACTCACGGCCAACGCGCTCGACGGCATCAACCCGACGGACGCCCACCGTCTCCTCACCCAACTCGAAACAATCAAGGAAAACGTGCGCAACGCCATCCAGACCTGCGGAGCGGAACAAGCACGCAAGGAGCAGCGCTATGGCTGATCAGGTCCTCAAATTCGCCCCCGAGCAGAAGGGCAGCCCAAGCGGCAAACCCACCAAGAAGCTCGCGACCGAGCCGCGCCGCCGGCTGCTCGCCGGCCTGCGCCGCTATCGCCGCCTCCTCTTGATGGTGGTGTTGCCCGCTGCGGCCGCGATCGGCGGCATCACCTTCTATCTGCACGGCGGACGCTACGTCGGTACCGACGATGCCTATGTCGGCGCCCAGAAGGTTCTGGTGACGCCCGACGTCTCCGGCAAGATCGAGAAGGTCGTGGTCAAGGAAGGCCAGCTCGTCAAGCAGGGCGACGAGCTGTTCGAGATCGATCCAGTCCCCTTCCGCCTCGCCGTGGACGAGGCGCAGGCGCAGCTCGCACAGGCCAAGACCACCTACGACAACCTCGTCGCCAACATCAAGATCTACGGCGACATGCTCGATCTCGCCCAGAAGGGCGTCGATCTGAAGCAGCGCGACGTCGAACGCAAGCAGGCCCTGGTGAAGAACAGCTTCGGCTCGCAGCTCGACCTCGACAACGCGTCGAACGCGCTGGTCACGTCCGGCTCGATTGCGCAATACGTCAGGCAGCAGATCTCGACGGCCAAGACCCAGCTGCTGGGTGATCCCGACCTGCCGCTAGAGAAATTCCCGCCCTACGCGCAGGCCAAGGCCAAGCTCGAGAATGCCGAGCGCAATCTCGACCACGCGGTGGTGCGCGCCTCGATGGGCGGCATCGCAACGCAAGTCGAGCAGATCCAGCTCGGCCGTTATGTCGCCGCCGGCACGCCGGTGTTCTCCATCATCGACGTCGCCCATCCCTGGGTCGACGCCAATCCGAAGGAAAGCGACCTCACCTATGTCGCGGTCGGGCAACCCGTCACGCTCGAGGTCGACGCGTTCCCCAACCACGTGTTCAAGGGCAAGATCGGCTCGCTGTCGCCGGGCACCGGTGCGCAGTTCGCGATCCTGCCGCCGCAAAACGCCACCGGTAATTTCGTCAAGGTCGTGCAGCGCGTGCCGGTGCGGATCTATTTCGACGAGAGCGACAAGTTCGTGAAGAAGCTGAAGGCCGGCATGAGCGTCTACGCCACCATCGACACCGGCCATCAGCGCTCGCTCGCCGGCCTGCTCGGCTCGTCGGCAAATGCCAACCAGGACAAGGAAGACTGACCTCCATGTCCGGTCCTGCCAACACAGCGATGGCCCCCGGCCTGCGCCGGAACATGGTGACGATCTGCGCCATGACCGCGACCATCATGCAGGCGCTGGACACGACGATCGCCAACGTGGCCCTGCCCTACATGCAGGGCACGCTGTCGGCCTCGCAGGACCAGATCAACTGGGTCCTGACCTCCTACATCGTCGCCGCCGCGATCATGACCGCGCCGGTGGGCTGGATCGCCAACCGCTACGGCCGCAAGCGCATCTTCATCATCTGCTCGGCCGGCTTCACGTTCGCCTCCGTGCTGTGCGGGCTCGCGCAGGACATCAACCAGATGGTGCTGTTCCGTCTGCTTCAGGGCGTGTTCGGCGCCGCGCTGGTGCCGCTGTCGCAGGCCGTGATGCTGGATTCCTACACGCTCCAGGAGCGCGCCAAGGCGATGTCGATCTGGGGCATGGGCGTGATGATGGGCCCGATCATGGGCCCCTCGTTGGGGGCGTGGCTGACCGAGACCTATTCCTGGCACTGGGTGTTCTTCGTCAATCTGCCGTTTGGCGCGATCACCGTGCTCGGCCTGATGGTCTTCATGGACGAGACCAGGAAGGACCTCAGCCTGAAATTCGACTGGTTCGGCTTCACGGCGCTGGCCATCGCGATCGGTGCGCTGCAGCTCGCGCTCGACCGCGGCGAGCAGCTCGACTGGTTCGAGTCGGCCGAGATCGTGACCGAGTTCGTCGTCTCGGCCATCGCCTTCTACTATTTCTTCGCCCATTCCTTCACGACCTCGCGGCCGTTCATCCGCTTCGCGCTGTTCAAGGACCGCAACTTCCTCACCGGCTGCATCTTCATGACGGTGATGGGACTCGTGCTGTACTCGACCATGGCGCTGGCCTCGCCTTACCTGCAGAACGTCATCGGCTATCCCATCATCACCGCGGGTGAACTGCTCGCGACCCGCGGATTCGGCACCTTCCTGGCGATGATGCTGGTCGGGCGCTTGATGCGCTATTTCGAGGCGCGCACGCTGATCATTGCAGGGCTCACGCTGACCGCCGGCTCGCTGTTCCAGATGACCGGATGGACCGACCAGACCCAGGCCCTCGAGATCATCACCGTCAGCATCTTCCAGGGCTTTGGCTTCGGCCTCGTGTTCGTGCCGCTCTCCACCGTGTCGTTCCTGACACTCCCGAACGATTTACGCACCGACGGCACCTCGATGCTGACGCTGCTCCGCAACGTCGCAAGCTCGGTCGGCATCTCCATCGTCATCGCCGAGCTGACCCAGGGCTCGCGCAAGACCTATGCGATCCTCTCCGAGCACATCAACCCGTTCAACCATGCGCTGCAGATGCCGGACGTTGCGGGCATGATCAACCTCTCCACCGACGCCGGCCGCGCGATGGCCGACAAGATCGTCGCGATCCAGGCGCAGATCATCGCGTTTGCGCACGACTACTCGCTCGTGATGATCTTCATCCTCTGCACCATTCCGCTGGCCCTGATGATCGGCTCAACCAAGGCCGCGCTGCGCAAGCAGACGGCGGGGCCGGAGCATGCGGTGATGGAGTAGATAGAGATTTCGTGGCAAGCCACGAACTCCCCTGGTCGTCCCGGACACGCGAAGCGAAGCGGAGCGCCGATCCGGGACCCATAGCCACAGGGAGAAGTTTGGCGAAGACTGGTAACTACCATCTCGCGCCACAACCGCCCCCTGTGGTTATGGGTCCCGGCCTCCGCCGGGACGACACCATAGATGTTCAACCGCCGCCGCGCCTCACACTCCACTGAGCGTACGGCACCCCTCACTCCAAAAACTCCTCGCAGCCGAGCTCATCGACGGCAAGCAGCACGCGCTGGAGATTGTTCCACCAGATCACCGGCGGGATGTTGGCGCTCCATTGCCAGACCGGGTTGGTGATGTGCCAGAGCACCGACTGGCGATAATCGCGATGAAGCGCGTCGCGGCTGTAGCCGGTCACGCCGTGCGCGATCAGCGTATCGTAGTAACTGTCCAGCAGCGGCCGTTCGAGCGCCTGCCGGGTCTCGGGATACCATTGCAACGCCATCATATAGGCGAGGTCGCCGGTCGGCACGTTGATGCGCCATTGGTCGAAATCGAAGATGCGCACGGTGTCGGCGACGGCGGCGCGCGGCAGCAGGAAATTCCAGGTATGGGCATCGCCGTGAGTGATGGTGAGGTGGCGGCGCGAATGGTAGCGCTGGAACAGCCGGTCCCATTGCGCAAGCAAGCGGTGGTAGAGATCGCGCCGCTCTTCACCGAGGCGATCGCCGAGCATATCGGCAAAGCGGTCGTAATGACCGGCGAACGTCTCCAGCAGATTTGCCGTCTCCTCGGCACTCATCCAGACGCCAACCGTCTCGCCGAGACTTGGATGATCCCACCACGCCGCGTGCATGCGCGCGAGCGTGGTGACGATGCCCATCGCCTGCCCGTGTGATGGCGGCAATGGCCACGCCGTCCCGATCTCGTGGCTGTCAGTCAGATCTTCCAGTGTCAGATGCCAGGCGAGGCTCTCCTCATCGAAATGTCCGTCGAAGCAGCGTGGCACGAGCCGCAACGGCATCTTGGGTGCAAGCTGCGTGTAAAAGGCCACTTCGCGTCGGCCGGCATTCGGCAGCGATTTGGCGAACGACGCATGGGCCGTCTTGAGGATCAGGGATTGCGGCGCCCCATTCGACTCCCCGACATAGCGCAGGCCAAGGCGCGTGATGTGCGACACGATCGTGTCGCGCGACGACAGCACCTTGACCTCGCGCACCGCGCCGCGGTCCAGCACGCCGGCCTTGCGCAGCGCGGCGGTGAGATACGCGGCCTCAGCGACCGCCGGCAGTTGTGGAGTTGTCATGAAGCGCCCCGGGTGCCGCGCTCATCCTGCACGATCACACCCGGAAGCGCCAGCCGCGCCGTCGCAAAGGCGGCGCTCCGATCTCACACGTCGAAGAACACTGTCTCGTCGTCGCCCTGGAGCCGCAGGTCGAGGCGATAGAGCGGCTTGCCCGCTTCACGCACGGCAATCAGCGTGGCGCGGCGATCAGCCGGCACCAGCGCCAGCACGGGATCGGAGGCGAGGCCGGCGTCATCGCTGAAATAGATGCGGGTGTAGAGATGCCTGAGCATGCCGCGCGCGAACACCGCGACCAACAGATGCGGCGCCTGCGGCTTGCCGTCGGGGTCAGGCACCACGCCCGGCTTGATGGTGTCGAAGGAATAGTTGCCGTCCTTGTCGGTGCCGGAGCGGGCAAAGCCACGGAAGCTGGCGTTCGGTAGGGCGCGCTTGTCCTGCGGATCGGCAAAGCGTCCCTGCGCATCGGCCTGCCAGATCTCCAGCATGCAGTCCGGCACGGCGACCCCGTCGCCATCGAACACCTTGCCCTCGATGCGAAGGCGGTCGCCCGTGACGTCGGGCGTCAGCGTCGAGTTGGTGAAGGCGTCGTTCCACTCATAATCGCCGGTCGGCGTCAGGCCGTATTTGAAGAACGGACCGACGGTTTGCGATGGCGTGATCCCGTTGGGCTTCACTTAAGTGTTCTCCATTGGAGTGGCGTTCTTGCCGCGCAGCACGATGTCAAAGCGATAGCACAGCGCCCATTCGGGCTCGGTGTTCTCGAGATCGAAGGACGAGACCATCCGCATGCGCGCCTTCTCGTCCGGCACCGAGTTGAAGATCGGATCGAACGGGAACAGCGGATCGCCGGGGAAATACATCTGGGTCACCAGGCGCGTGACGAAGGAATGGCCGAACACCGAGAGGTGGATGTGCGCGGGCCGCCAGGCATTGTGATGATTACCCCAGGGGTAAGCGCCGGGCTTGATGGTAACGAAGCGATAATAGCCAGACGCATCGCTCTGGGTGCGGCCGGCGCCGGTGAAGTTCGGATCGAGCGGTGCCGGATGTTGGTCGCGCACATGCACGTAGCGGCCGCAGGCATTGGCCTGCCAGATCTCGACCAGCGAATCGGGTACGCCGCGGCCGTCCTCGTCGAGCACGTGGCCGTGCACGATGATGCGCTCGCCGAGCGGCTCGCCCTTGTGCATGCGGGTGAGATCGTTGTCGCCTTTGCGCACGGTCTCGTGGCCGTAGACCGGGCCGGTCAGCTCCGAGAGCGTGTGGCGCATTGGGATCAGGGGCTTGTGCGGCGCCCGCTTGATCGAGCTCTTGTAGTCGGGGGACAGCGGCAAGGGATGTGCCTTGTTGCTGTCGACGGGATAGATGAATGTCATGGCCAAGCTCCTGGCGAACTCCTCCCCGGCCATTTTGGTCCGGCCGGTCAACGCTTCCGCCAATCATTATAGTATATAACTAAATGGGGAAAGCGGGTTTAGCGATCCTCCTGCGCAGCACTATTTGATCGGCGGACGCGGCAGAACGGCCTCGCCGGCCTCGAGCCGGTAGGTATGGTCGAGCGAATACCAGGGCGTCGCAAGCTCGCGCTCGGTCGGATGCGGCGAATCATGGCGCAGGAACTTGCCGATCAGCGCTTGTGTCACGCCGAACTGCACGTCGCTGTCGATGTGCGGATCCGTTGGGTCGTAGACCTGCGAGATCAGCACCTTGAATCCGCGCTTGAAGATCAGGGCGTGCAGATGCGCGGGACGGTAGGGGTGCCGGCCCTGTGCCTTCAGGAGGCGGCCCACCACACCGTTGGTCGGGATCGGATAACCGACCATCATCACCGAGCGGAAGGAGAAGCGTCCGTCCTGATCGGTCGTGAACTTGCCGCGCAGGTTCATGTCCGCCTGCTCGGGATCCTGGTTCTCATAGAGACCGACGGGCGAGGCATGCCAGACATCGACCTCCGCCCCGGCGACGGGACGACCGTCCCTGTCCACGACGCGGCCGCTGACGAACAGCGGCGCACCCGGCGTCTCGGAGCGGACGATCGATCCGCCATTCTCCACCCGCGGAGAGTTCAGTCGCCAGAACGGTCCGAGCAGCGACTGGTCGGTTTCCGTATTGCCCTGATCGCCATTGTTGAGCAGGCACACCAGCGGCGAGACGCCGAGCGAGCCTGCCATCAGCACGACTTCATTGTGCGTATCGGTCGAGAGCTTGCCGAGCTCGGCGAGGATCGCCGTGGCGTCGCGGAATTCCGCTTCCGTCAGGCGAACATCGCGAACGAAGCCGTGCAGGTGCTTGACCAGCGAGATCATGATCTGGCGAAGCCGCGGATCGGATGTCCGCTCCATCACCGCAAGTGCCGCGGCCGTGACGTCCTGCTCGCGCTCGATGATCATGCTCGCCTCCCGATTGCCCCGTCATTCCGGGATAGTCGAAAGGACCACACCCGGAATTTCGAGATCCCGGATTCCGCCCTCTCGGGCGGCTCCGGGATGACGGGCCACTACGTGGCCCGTCAGTTCAGCTTCTCGATCGCGACCGCGACGCCCTGGCCGACGCCGACGCACATGGTGGCGAGCGCCAGCTTGCCGCCGCGCTTCTCCATGCCGTGGACGGCAGTGAGCGCAAGTCGCGCGCCGCTCATGCCGAGGGGATGGCCGAGCGCAATCGCGCCGCCATGCGGATTGACGAAATCAGCGTCGTCCTTGACGCCGAGCTGACGCAGGCAGGCGATGCCTTGAGAGGCGAAAGCTTCGTTCAGCTCGATCAGGTCGAAATCGCTGATCTTCTTGCCCAGACGCTCCATCAGCTTGCGGGTCGCGGGCACGGGTCCAATGCCCATGATGCGCGGCGGCACACCGGCCGAGGCGAGGCCGAGAATGCGCGCGCGGGGCGTGAGACCATGCTTCTTCACGGCAGCTTCGGACGCAAGGATCATCGCAGCGGCGCCGTCATTGACGCCGGACGCGTTGCCGGCGGTCACCGTGCCGGGATTGCGCACGATCGGCTTCAGTTTTGCGAGGCCCTCGAGAGTCGTTTCGGGACGCGGATGCTCGTCCTTGTCGACCGTGACGGGGCCGGCCTTGCCGCCGGGAATGGTGATCGGCGTGATCTCCTCGGCGAAATAGCCCGCGGCAATCGCCGCGCCTGCGCGCTGCTGCGAGCGGATGGCGAAGGCGTCCTGATCGGCGCGCGAGACCTGGAATTCCTCGGCGACGTTCTCGCCGGTTTCGGGCATGGCGTCGACGCCGTATTGCGCCTTCAGCAGTGGATTGATGAAGCGCCAGCCGATGGTGGTGTCAAAGATCTCTGCCGAGCGCGAGAAGGCTTCCTGGGACTTGCCCATCACAAAGGGCGCGCGCGTCATGGATTCGACGCCGCCGGCGATGGCGAACTCGATCTCGCCGGAGCGGATGGCGCGGCCTGCCGCGCCGACGGCATCGAGGCCGGAAGCGCAGAGGCGGTTCAACGTCTGGCCGGGAACCGAATCCGGGAGCCCTGCGAGCAGCAGCGCCATGCGCGCGACGTTGCGGTTGTCCTCGCCGGCCTGGTTGGCGCAGCCAAAGAACACCTCGTCCACCTGCGACCAGTCGAGCGTGGGGTGCTTGGCCATCAAGGCCTTGATGGGGGTGGCGGCGAGATCGTCGGCGCGCACCTTGGCGAGCGAGCCGCCGAAGCGGCCGATCGGGGTCCGGATGGCATCGCAGATAAACACATCACGCATCGTCGTTCTCCCTGAATGCCGCGGTCCGGCCAAAATTCTTCAATGACGGCGGAGTTTTAGGAGGGCGCCCGCGGCAGGTCAATTGACGGTTTCGCGCGCGATTCGCAGGGACCTGACGCCCGCAACGCATGCCGCCGTGCGGACAACGTGGAAAACCCGCTCTCCCCGGCCAAAGCGATAGGACCATGGGGCGAAATTTTGTAGGTTGCGCCGCCCATGAGTATCCAGCAGCCGATCGCAGTGCTTCCCCCTGACGACGCACCCCCGCCGCAAGCGGAAGCCTTCGCGCGCGTCACGCCGATGATGGAACAGTACCTGGAGATCAAGGCGGCGCATCCGGGCTTGCTGCTGTTCTACCGGATGGGCGACTTCTACGAGTTGTTCTTCGAGGACGCCGAGATCGCCTCCAGGACGCTCGGCATCGTGCTGACCAAGCGCGGCAAGCATCAGGGCGCGGATATCCCGATGTGCGGCGTGCCGGTCGAGCGCTCCGAGGACTATCTGCATCGCCTGATCAGCGCCGGCCATCGGGTTGCGGTCTGCGAGCAGACAGAGGATCCCGCCGCCGCCAAGGCGCGCGGCAACAAAAGCGTCGTGCGCCGCGGCGTGGTTCGGCTGGTCACGCCGGGCACGCTGACCGAGGACACGCTGCTCGATGCGCGCGCCAACAACTATCTGCTGGCGATCGCGCGCGCCCGCTCCTCTTCCGGCGGCGACCGCTTCGGGCTCGCTTGGATCGACATCTCGACCGCCGAGTTCATGGTGACGGAATGCGCAGGCGGCGAGCTTGCGGCAACGCTGGCGCGCATCAATCCGAACGAGGTTGTTGTCACCGACGCGCTGTATAACGACAGCGAACTCGGACCCATCTTGCGTGAGCTGCCGGCGGTGACGCCGCTGACCCGCGACGTCTTCGACGGCGCCACCGCCGAGAAACGTCTGTGCGACTATTTCGCCGTCGCGACCATGGACGGGCTCGCGCAGCTCACGCGGCTTGAGGCCACGGCTGCGGCCGCGGCCGTCACCTATGTCGACCGCACCCAGGTCGGCAAACATCCGCCGCTGTCGCCGCCCGCGCGCGAGGCCTCGGGCGCGACGATGGCGATCGATCCCGCCACCCGCGCCAATCTCGAGCTGACGCGGACGCTCGCCGGCGAACGGCGCGGCTCGCTGCTCGATGCCATCGATTGCACGGTGACATCGGCCGGCTCCCGTCTGCTCGCACAGCGGCTGGCGGCACCGCTGACTGACGCAGCCGGGATCGTGCGGCGGCTCGATGCGGTCAGCACCTTCGTCTCGGATTCGGCCGCGCGCGAAGACATCCGCAGCATCCTGCGCGGCGCCCCCGACATGTCGCGCGCGCTGGCGCGGCTCTCGGTCGGCCGCGGCGGACCGCGCGATCTCGCCGGGATCCGCGACGGCATTTTGGCGGCCGACCAGGCGCTGGCACGGCTTTCTGAGCTCGACCAGCCGCCACAGGAGATCGCCGCCGTGATGGCGGCCTTGCAGCGGCCATCGCGCGAGCTGGCATCCGAATTCGCTGGCGCCCTCGCCGAGCAATTGCCACTGATCAAGCGCGACGGCGGCTTCGTCCGCGAAGGCTATGAGCCCACGCTCGACGAGGCGCGAAACCTGCGCGACGCCTCGCGCCTGGTGGTCGCCTCGATGCAGGCGCGCTACGCCGACGACACTGGCGTCAAGGGCCTGAAGATCCGGCACAACAACGTGCTCGGCTATTTCGTCGAGGTGACCGCGCAGCATGGGGACAAGCTGATGTCGGCGCCGTTGAACGCGACCTTCATCCACCGCCAAACGCTGGCCGGGCAGGTGCGCTTCACGACATCCGAGCTAGGGGAGATCGAGGCCAAAATCGCCAATGCCGGCGACCGCGCGCTCGGGCTCGAGCTCGAAATCTTCGAGCGGCTCTGCGCCAAGGCGCTCGCGATCAGCGAGGACCTGCGCGCCGCCGCCCATGGCTTCGCGCTGCTCGATGTCGCGACGTCGCTGGCAAAGCTCGCGGTCGACGAGAATTATGTGCGGCCCGAGGTCGACGGTTCCTTGGGCTTTGCGATCGAGGCCGGGCGCCATCCGGTGGTCGAGCAGGCGTTGAAGCGCAATGGCGAGCCGTTCATTGCCAATGCCTGCGACCTGTCGCCGGCGCCGGCACAGAAATCCGGCCAGCTCTGGCTGCTCACCGGACCCAACATGGCCGGTAAATCGACCTTCCTGCGCCAGAACGCGCTGATTACGCTGATGGCGCAGATCGGCAGCTTCGTGCCCGCTTCGCGCGCCCGCATTGGCATCGTCGACCGGCTATTCTCGCGCGTCGGCGCCGCCGACGATCTCGCCCGCGGACGTTCGACTTTCATGGTGGAAATGGTCGAGACCGCGGCGATCCTCAATCAGGCCGGCGAGCGCTCGCTCGTCATTCTCGACGAGATCGGGCGTGGAACTGCGACCTTCGACGGCCTCTCGATCGCCTGGGCCGCGATCGAGCATCTGCACGAGAGCAATCGCTGCCGGACGCTGTTCGCCACGCATTATCACGAGCTCACCGCGCTCTCGGCAAAGCTGCCGCGGATGTTCAACGCCACGGTGCGGGTCAAGGAATGGCAGGGCAACGTCGTGTTCCTGCACGAGGTGCTGCCGGGCTCGGCCGACCGCTCCTACGGCATCCAGGTCGCAAAGCTGGCGGGACTCCCGCCCGCTGTCACCACGCGTGCGAAATCCGTGCTGGCGAAACTCGAAGCACAAGACCGCGGCCAGACCGCGCGGGCGCTGGTCGATGATCTCCCGCTGTTCGCAGTCCCCTCACGCGCCACCGCGGAAGCCCCGCCGCCAAGCGAAGCCGAGCTGCTCATGGAAGCGGTGAAGGCGTTGCACCCCGACGAGATGTCCCCGCGCGAGGCGCTCGATGCGCTCTATGCGTTGAAGGCCAAGCTGCCGAAGCAGTGACGGTGCGGTAGGGTGGGTTAGCCCTGCGGCTGCGCGAAGCGCAGTCCGCTAGGCGTAACCCACCTCTTTCGCGTCCGCGGTGACAGAAGCGGTGGGTTTCGCTTCGCTAACCCACCTTACAAAGCTCACGCCTTCGCCAGCCGCTTCCTCCGCCCCATCCACCACAGCGTCAAATTCCAGACGACGCAGGTCGCGAGCGCAAGGCTGAGGCCGATCGCCGAGCCGAACTGCACGACCGCGACGTGCAGCACCGCGATCGCCATGCCGAAGCCGAGCAGGCCCCAGGCGGAGTTGGCAAGCACGGCCGCGGTCGGTGGGCCGCCGATGCGCGGGTGCAGGATCACCATCATGCTGGTGAAGACGATCGGATAGAGCGCGATGACGCCGGAGACCCTGGGGCCGACCCAGCCCGACGTCGAGACAACGATAGCAACGAGAGTTGCGACCAGCGCGGCGCGGAAGGGAATGTCATACCAGCGGCGCGTGACCAGCGGCATCTTCACGTGGCGGTAGCGCGCCAGCAGCGGAATGCAGATGCCGAATGCGATCAGGTTAACCGCAAGTCCGGCCGTCAAGGTCCAATCGAACATGCGGATGACGGATGCAAGCACGATCCACACCGCGACTGCGCTTCCGACGCTCACCAGAAAGCTGTGCCGTTGCGCCAGCACGACATAGGTGAGCCCGAGGAAGATCGTCGCGGCGTTGACGGGAAGGCTCGCCAGCGCCCCCTGGGCGATGAAGGCGGCGTCGTGGTCGAGTGCGAGGAAGACGTAGGAGGGACCGGCCGAGATGGGGAGCGTCGCCACCAGTGCACCGATCACCGGACCCGAGCGTTCGGTGATAACGGACGCCGTCACGACGAACGCCGCAGCGATCGCCATGCGCAGGAGGAGGAAGAGTATGAAGGCAAGTTCGGCGGGCATTTTCTTGTCTTACCCTCCCCTGGAGGGGTCCGAGACGAGCGCAGCTCGCTCGTGGGTCGCTGTGCATGGAGCGAAGCGGAATGCGCAGCGGGGTGGGGTGACAGTCTCTCGACGGAAGCGGCGCCCGAGTGGAGAGATCACCCCACCCCGCTCGCGCTACGCGCGATCGACCCTCCCCCTCCAGGGGAGGGTAAGGAAGTCACATCCGCTGCATCGACACTGAAACCTTCGGGCCGTTCTTGATGGTCTGATAGACCACGCAATAGCGTTCGGTGAGCTTCAGCAGCAGGTCGAGCTTGTCCTGCGGGGCGTCGGTGTCGACCTCGAAGCGCAGGCGTATCTCGGCGAAGCCGACCGGCGTCTCCTTGTCGACGCCGAGCGTGCCGCGGAAATCGAGGTCGCCCTCGGCGTAGACGTTGCCGGTCTTCAAGGGCACATCGATCGCTGTCGCGACCGATTTAAGCGTGACGCCGGCGCAGGCAACCAGCGCCTCGAGCAGCATGTCGCCCGAGCAAAGCTCCAGCCCGGAGCCGCCGGTCGCCGGATGCAGGCCGGCGACCGCGAGCGCGCGGCCGGTCTCGACCTTGCAGGCGATGCCATCGCTGTCGGTCGAGCCCTTGGCCTTGAGCGTGATCAGCGCGGCCTTCGGATCGGTCTTGTAGCGTTCCTTGATCGGGGCCTGCATCTGGCGGAGTTCTGCGGCATCCATTTTTGTTCTCTCCCGGAAGATCGCCCCTCGATGTACCGGCTGGGAGCAAAATTGTCACCACCACATCGCCTGGCCGGGACCCTGGGTTGCGTCACGGTCAGGCACGTTGCGATCGAGCGAGCGGTCGAGCGAGGTCAGGACGTTGCGCTTGAAGCTGTCGAACAGCGGCGAGTTGCGGTCGCGCGGGCGTGCGAGATTGATCTCGATCTGGTCGAACAGCCGGCCCGGGCGCGGCCGCATCACGAGCACGCGATCGGCCAGCACCACAGCCTCGTCGACGTCATGGGTGACCAGGATCAGCGTCGGGCGCGTATCGGCCCAGAGGCCGAGCAGATGGTCCTGGAGATCGCGGCGGGTGAAGGCATCGAGCGCCGAAAACGGCTCGTCGAGCAGCAGCACTTCGGGCTGCGGCACCAGCGCACGCGCGATCGCGACGCGCTGCGCCTGTCCGCCGGAGAGCTCGCGCGGCCAGGCCTCGGCCTTGTCGACAAGCCCGACGCGATCGAGCGCCCGCGCAACTTTTTCGCGCCGTTCGCTCGCGGGGAGGTCCGCAAGGCCGAAGCCGATATTGTCGGCGACGCTGAGCCAGGGCAGCAGCCGCGGCTCCTGGAAGATGATGCCGATCTTGGCATGCGGCGACGTTATCGCCTCGTCATCGAGCGTCACCGTGCCGGAGCTGGCGCGATCGAGCCCGGCAATGGCGCGCAGCAGCGTGGACTTGCCGCAGCCGGAACCGCCGATGATGGCGACGATCTCGCCCTGATTGATCGCTGCCGAGAAGCGCGCCAGCGCCTCGACGCCATTGGGATAGGTCTTGCTCACCCGTTCGAGCGCCAGCATCACACCCCTCCGCGCTCGCGCCCAAAGGCATCCTGCCAGCGCAGCAGCGGCGCCGTCGCGATCTCGATCAGCCAGTCGGTGAGCTTGCCGAGGATGGCGAAGATGACGATCGCGGCCACGATCTGTGCGGGCTTGCCGAGCTGCTGGCCATCGATCAGGAGATAGCCGAGGCCCTCGGAGGCGCCCATGAATTCGGCGGCAACGACGAACATCCAGCCGAGACCGAGCCCGACGCGCAGCGACACGATGTAAGCCGGGAGCACGGCGGGCAGCAGGATGCGGCGGATCATGGCCGGGCCGGACAGACGGAAGATGCGGCCGACCTCGACGATCTTGCGATCGACGATGAGAATCGCGCCCATCACGCCGAGATAAACCGGAAAGAACACGCCGACCGCGATCAGCGCGATCTTGGAGGTTTCGAAGATGCCGAGCCAAAGGATGAACAGCGGTACCCAGGCAATCGAAGGAATCGCACGCAGCGCCTGCACGGTCGGATCGAGAAGCCGGCGCGCCAGCGACCAGTAGCCGGCAATGGCACCGAGCAGCGTGCCCGCGACGACGCCGAGCACGAAGCCGAGACCGACGCGCGACAACGTCGCGGCGATGTGCCGGGTCAGTTCGCCCGAGCGGGCAAGATCGAGAATGGTCGCAAGGACGCGCGAGGGTGGCGGCACCAGCCGGCCGTTGGCATAGCCGAGCCAGACCACGAGCTCCCAGCCAAGCGCGAGCGTCAGCGGCAGCGCGAGCCCGATCAGCGGCCGTGCATAGCGCGACAAGCGCGGCGCACGCGTTATGCCACTATCGGACTGTTCCACCGCTGGGGCTTCGAAGCTCATAGCCATAGCAAGCGCGTCTTGTAAGGGATTGCAACAGTGTTGCCGCGTTCACAACCGTCGTCCCGGGCTCGCTTCGCGCCCCGGGACGACGGCGGAGTTTGTTGCGCGAGTGGGCGTCTTTCCACCTGCGTAGCCCGGATGGAGCGCAGCGCAATCCGGGTTTCTCCGTTGATCGAACAGTCCCGGATTTCGCTTCGCGCCATCCGGGCTACAGGTCAACCTCAATTCGTCGGCAGTGGGACCTGGTCGTCAATCAGGGCATCGAGCGTGGCCTTGACGTCGACCTTGGCGTCGACGACGCCAGCCTGCTGGAGCGCGAGGCCGGCGGCGAGGATCGACTCGCGCTGCGGTGCGCCGATGCGGCTGTGGGTCAGCTCGGTGCGCTCCTTGAGCTGCTTGTCGACGACGGCATCGGGCAGCTTCGTCACCGCAATGAAGGTCTTCTTCAGCTCGTCGTAATTCGCCAGCGAATGCTTTCGCGCGTCCTCGTACACTGCGAGCACGCGGCGCACGATGTCCGGATAGTCCTTCAGGAACTGCTCGCGCACATTGAGGATGCCCCAGGTGTTGGCGTCGGCCTTGCGGTAGAACAGCTTTGCGCCCTCCTCGACCTCGGCCTGCGCCATCATCGGATCGAGGCCGGCCCAGGCGTCGACGTCGCCACGGATCAGCGCGGTCTTGCCGTCGGCATGCTGGAGCAGCACCGGCGTGATGTCCTTCTCCGACAGGCCCGCCCCGAGCAGCGCACGCACGAGGAAGATGTGCGGATCGGTGCCGCGTGTCACCGCGACGCGCTTGCCCTTCAGATCAGCCACGTCAGCGATCTTGGAGTCCTTTGTCGTGACCAGCGCCGTCCATTCGGGGCGCGAATAGACGTAGATCGACTTGATCGGGTTGCCATTGATCCTTGCGACCAGCGCCGCCGAACCCGCAGTCGAGCCGAAATCGATCGAGCCGGCATTGAGGAATTCGAGCGCCTTGTTGGAGCCGGCCGACTGCACCCAGGTGATGCTGATGCCGTCCTTGGCGAACTCCTTCTCTAGAAGCCCCTTCTGCTTCAGGACCAGCGACACCGGATTGTAGGTCGCCCAGTCGATGCGAAGCTCCTTCAGCGGCTCGGCTGCGTGCGCCAAACCAGGGGTCAGCACGAGCGCTGCAGCGCCCGCCAGCAGAATGCGACGTGAAAATCTGGTCATGCCCGGCCTCCTTGCGAAACTTCATTGCTTTTCAATGAGTTATATCTGGAGGTCAACGAGAAAATCACCGCCTTGAAACCGGGCCGACCGAGAACAAGTTTGCCGAAAGCCGGCCTTTCCAAGCATGGAATGACTATTGCGAGAGAATGGCGGGTGACAGCGCCCGTCGCCTCTTATATCCGGTGAAGCATGGACAGTGTCGCGAGCCAGCACAAGCAGGAGATCGATGATCGCTTCGACAGCGCGCGGATTACCGCCGCAGTCGATGCGCTTGCCGCAAAGCATGAGGGGCGCGAGGACACGTTCCGCACGGCGATGGCGCAACTGCTCAAGGCCGAGCTGATCGCTGCGCGCGCGGAAGCGCAGAAGATCCTGCTGAAAGACCGCCACGGCCGGCGCTGCGCCGAGCGGCTGTGCCACGTGCAGGACGAGATCATCCGCATCCTCTATTCGGCCGCGACCCGCCATCTCTACCGCTCGCCGATTCCGACCGGCGCCGAGCGCATGGCGGTGGTTGCGACCGGCGGTTATGGTCGCGGCCTGATGGCACCGGAATCCGACATCGATCTCTTGTTCATCCTGCCCTACAAGCAGACCGCCTGGGGCGAGCAGGTCGCCGAAGCCATCCTCTATTGCCTCTGGGACATGGGCCTGAAGGTTGGTCACGCCACGCGTTCGGTCGATGAATCGATTCGACAGGCGCGCGGCGACATGACCATCCGCACCGCGATCCTGGAGACGCGCTTCCTCACCGGCGACCAGCCGCTCTATGACGAGCTGGTCGCGCGGTTCGACAAGGAAGTGGTGCAGGGCACCGCATCCGAGTTCGTCACCGCAAAGCTCGCCGAGCGCGAGGAGCGGCATCGCCGCGGCGGCCAGTCGCGCTATCTGGTCGAGCCCAACGTCAAGGACGGCAAGGGCGGCCTGCGCGACCTGCACACGCTGTTCTGGATCGCGAAATACGTCTATCGCGTACGCGACACCGACGAGCTCGCCGAGCGCGGCGTGTTCGACGCGCAGGAGTACCGCACCTTCCGCCGCTGCGCCGACTTCCTCTGGTCGGTGCGCTGTAACCTGCATTTCTACTGCGGCCGCGCGGAGGAGCGTCTCTCCTTCGACCTCCAGCGCGAGATCGCGGTGCGCCTCGGCTATACCTCGCATCCCGGCATGCAGGACGTCGAGCGCTTCATGAAGCACTACTTCCTGGTCGCCAAGGAAGTCGGCAACCTCACCGCCATCCTGTGCGCGAAGCTGGAGGACCAGCAGGCCAAGCCCGCGCCAGTGCTGAGCCGGATGATGGCGCGCCTGCGACCCAGCACCGTGAAGCGGCGCGTGCCTGATAGCGACGACTTCATCGTCGACAACAACCGTATCAACCTGGCTGCACCCGACGTGTTCAAGCACGATCCGGTCAACCTGATCCGCATCTTCCGCCTGGCGCAGAAGAACAACCTCGCCTTCCACCCCGACGCGATGCGTAACGTGACGCGCTCGCTCAACCTGATCAACGCGCAGCTCCGCGAGAATCCCGAAGCTAATCGGCTGTTCATGGAGATTTTGACGTCCAATGACGCCGAGACAGTGCTGCGGCGGATGAACGAGACCGGCGTGCTCGGCCATTTCATCCGCGCCTTCGGCAAGATCGTCTCGATGATGCAGTTCAACATGTATCATCACTATACGGTCGACGAGCATCTGATCCGCTGCATCGGCTTCCTGCAGGACATCGAGCGCGGCGGCATCGAGGAGTTCACACTCGCCAGCGACCTCATGCGCAAGACTCGGTCTGAGCACCGGCCGGTGATCTATATCGCCACGCTCCTGCACGACATCGCCAAGGGACGGCCCGAGGATCACTCCATCGCGGGCGCCAAGGTAGCGCGCCGGCTCTGTCCGCGGCTCGGCTTCAGCCCGGCCGATACCGAGCTCGTGGCGTGGCTGATTGAGGAGCATCTGACCATGTCCACGGTCGCGCAGTCGCGCGATCTCTCCGACCGCAAGACGATCGAGAACTTTGCCGCCGTGGTGCAGTCGGTCGAGCAGATGAAGCTGCTCACGATCCTCACCACCGCGGACATCCGCGGCGTCGGCCCCGGCGTGTGGAACGGCTGGAAGGCACAGCTCTTGCGTTCGCTTTATTACGAGACCGAGCCGGTGCTGACCGGCGGCTTCTCGGAAGTGGACCGGGGCAAGCGCCTTGCCGCCGCGCAGGCGGAATTCCGCATCGCCTTCGCCGAATGGCCCAAGGATGAGCTCGATGGCTATGTCGGCCGGCACTATCCGGCCTACTGGCTCAAGGTCGAGCTGCCGCGCAAGATGCGCCACGCGCGCTTCGTGCGCTCGAGCGAGCAGGCCGGCCACAAGCTTGCAATCAATGTCGGCTTCGACGAGGTGCGCGGCGTCACGGAGCTCACGATCTTCGCCGCCGACCATCCCTGGCTGCTGTCGATCATCGCGGGCGCCTGCGCGTCCGCCGGCGCCAACATCGTCGACGCCCAGATCTACACGACGACCGACGGCCGTGCGCTGGACACCATCTCGATCTCCCGAGAATACGATCGCGATGAGGACGAAGGCCGCCGCGCGACGCGCATCGGCGAGATGATCGAGGACGTGCTGGAAGGCAAGCTGCGGCTGCCCGAGGTGGTGGCGCGGCGCACCGTGCGCAGCAAGGCGAAGCCGTTCGTGATCGAGCCGGAAGTGATCATCAACAACCAGTGGTCCGACCGCTACACCGTGATCGAGGTCTCCGGCCTCGACCGCCCCGGCCTGCTCTACGAGTTGACCACCGCGATCTCCAAACTGAATCTCAACATCGCCTCCGCGCATGTTGCGACCTTCGGCGAACGCGCGCGAGACGTGTTCTACGTCACCGACCTCCTCGGCGCGCAAATCAACGCGCCGACGCGGCAGGCTGCGATCAAGAGCGCCTTGACGCATGTGATGGCGGGCGAGAAGGCGGTTCAGCCGGCAGCGTGAGGTGAAGTTGGCACGACCTTCGCTACACCTCCACGCCCTCATGCCTCAGCAGCCAGCGCTTGCGCTCGAGGCCGCCGCCGTATTTCACCAGCGAACCGTCGGCGCCGATCAGCCGGTGACAGGGCAGCACAACACTGATCGGATTGGAGCCATTGGCGTGGCCGACAGCGCGCACCGCCCTGGGCATGTCTAGCTTTGCCGCAAATGCGCCATAGCTCAGCGTCGTGCCTGAGGGAATCGTTGCGAGCGCCGTCCAGACCTTGCGCTGGAACGGCGTGCCGGCGACACGCCACCTGATGGTTTTGAGCTTGCCGAGATCACCCTCGAAATAGCCTGACAGCGCGGATCGCATGTCGCCCGGCGCGCGCTGCGCGCGCAAATCCACCGCACCATAATGGAGACGCAGCAGTTCGCACATGCGGTGCTCGTGGTCCTCCCAATCGAGCGCGCGCAGCGTGCCTCCTGCATCCGTAACGAGCAGAGCGATCCCGATCGGCGTTGTCAGGCGATCGAGGCCAAAGGCTGCCGGAATTTGCGTCGAGGTCGTCATCATTGTCTCCGCAAGGATGGGGAACGTTGCCGCGCCAGCACCGCAAACACCACCCGAAAACAGACCCGCCTTGCGCCGTGACGGAGCTTCCTCCACAATCCCTGACAGCGATGGCACCCGTTGCAAACAGCGGAAACAGACCGTTGGCGAACAAATTCCGTCAGGAGGAAGATTCTGAGATGAACAATCACCTAGCCCGTTTGGCCGCCACCGCGGCATTCGCCCTCGCGCTCGCGGCGACGCCGGCGCTCGCCCAGAAGAAATACGACCCCGGCGCCAGCGATACCGAGATCAAGATCGGCCAGACCAATCCATTCAGCGGTCCGGCTTCCGCCTATGCCACCATCGGCAAGACGCAGGCCGCCTACATGAAGATGATCAACGATCAGGGCGGCGTGAACGGCCGCAAGATCAACCTGATCCAGTATGACGACGCCTATAGCCCGCCGAAGGCGGTCGAGCAGGTCCGCAAGCTGGTCGAGAGCGACGAGGTGCTGCTCACCTTTCAGCTTCTCGGGACGCCCTCGAATGCGGCCGTGCAGAAATATCTCAATTCCAAGAAGGTGCCGCAGCTCTTTGCCGCCACTGGCGCGTCGCGGTTCACCGATCCGAAGAACTTCCCGTGGACGATGGGATACAATCCCAACTACTTCGTCGAAGGCCGCATCTACGGCCAGTACATCATCAAGAACCATCCGAACGCCAAGATCGGCATCCTCTATCAGAACGACGATCTCGGCAAAGACTATCTGAACGGCATCAAGGCCGGCCTCGGCGACAAGGCCACAAAGATGATCGTGGCGGAAGCGTCTTACGAAGTCTCGGATCCGACC
>NZ_JBANBJ010000109.1:0-22825 GCF_059803515.1 Bradyrhizobium sp. UFLA05-125
CGCCAGCTGACCGATCCGGCCCATGCCGGCGAACGTGGTGACACCCACTCAGCTACACCACGCCAAGGGACACGATCGTGGATCGGATTTCTGCTTGTTCTCGGGTTTACTTGCCTTGGCACCGTGTCGATTGCAGAGCAGCAGCATCCGGCCTTTGTCATTATTGAGCGAACTGAGACCACTGCAAGCGAATCGATCCAGAACGAGTACGCAAAGCTCGCGCGGGAAATCTTGCCGAGGTACGGCGGGCGCTACCTGGCTCGCAGCCAGAATAATCTCCTTCTGGAGGGAGCAGGCTCCGCGCCGTGTTGTATGGCTATTCTGCAATTCCCAAGCCTGGATGCAGTTCGCAGCTGGTACGAGTCACCCGAAAACCAATCGGCCGCAAAAGTTCGACAGAGCGGCGCCAAATTTCGAATCGTTGCGATTGAAGGCCTGCCCGAGTGACAGGTTGCCACGCCAAAAGTCCGCCTTCGCTGAATACACAGCGGATGCGCGTAAGGCCGCAGGTAGCGCTCGGCCGCATGGAGAGCTCACGGCCAGACCCGGGATCAGCCCAGCCGCACGGCCGCAGATCGAGCTGACGTCGCTCGATCTCAGACCTCCGCAGAAGTGATTTGAGAGAGATCGCTGCCCTTTTTCCTTCTCTCCTTGCGGGGGACGCGGGACGGTAATTTTCTAAATGAAAACAATGGTCTTTGTTTCGTGTGTCCTCCGTTGTGTCCCGATCCTACGGGGCTCCGGGGAAGGCCACTGATGCGCCCGAACTCTAGGCCGCTGTCTGTAGCACAAGGGCCGGAAAAGCGCTTGGCCGCGCTGCGGCCTTGCCGCCGCCCTCCGCAGCGGATTCCGACTTCAACTAGAATAAGCCGGTCGCCGCCGGCATCGAGCCCGTGCAGGATGGGCGCAATCCAAGAAGATCAGCGCGCCATTCCTTTGCTCGCTGAAGGCCACCGGCCCGGAGTTCGGCACCGGAATCAAACTAGCGGTCGAGCGCGGTTGGCTCGAGCTGCAAGAGAGCGGGCCTGGAGCGATGTCGTTCTAAGCCGCATCGTCTCGGCCTCGTCGGTGGTCTGCGCGGGTGTGTCTTTGAACCTTCGGCGAGCCCGCGCGCGACCACCGGAAATTCCGGAACGGCGTCAGGCCGGGATCGCGCGGCGATGGGAACCGCGCGGACAGGTTGATGCCGGGCGAGCGATCTATCAGCGCCCGCCCGGCTCTTTTTGCGAGCGCAGAGAGCCTTTAAGCGGTTGTCGCAAACGCCTTGATGTTCCCAAGGATATAGCGCGCGCAGGCGGCGTAGGTCCGCATCGTAATTGCTGGCTCGTAGGTGCTGGCAGCGTCTTGCACCGATCGAACAGATCGCCCGGCACGATATCGGTGCAATTCCAGACCAGGCCACACGCGCGCGAGATCGAGATTTGTCGCGGCACGTAGGCGATCTCGTACTCGACCGTTGGTTCCGGCAAGCTACCGTCCCACTCAAGCCAAGCCCAGAATGCATCACATGCCGTGTCCCGGACATGTCCGGGCGCGTGACCGAAACGGAGTTTAGGCATTTAGACCTCCTGTTGTTGGATAGGAGGCCAGAGCGCGCCCCGATCACGCCCGCGCAACTCTTGGCCCGGAGGCCCTGCCATGCCGCGCCACGTCGGGATCACCGACGGTGAGAGCAGCTAAGATCGGGTCGCCACTCTCGACACCATCGAGGATGATGGGCGGTTACGGATAGGCAGAGCCGCCGACGGCCGCGGCAAGCCGCGCCTTGCACTATAGCTGAGAGCCGCGATATTTGACTGATGTTCCTGTCATTCCAATACGGCCTTCGACCGACGCGCGCACAACACCGCGCGCTCGACGCGATCCTTGAGGGGCAGCGGCTGCTCTACAACGCCACGCTGCAGGACGGCCGGCGTCTTCCAGTCGGTCGAGCCATTTTGCCATCGCTCACCTCAATGCAGCGTATACGGCAGCTTGATCGCGACATACGGCGCGGCCGCGAGGGCCGCGCGATGCCAAGCTAAAGCCTGTCCTCGAGGCGATGCGGGGCAAGCCATATCGCGAAATTGCTCTGACCAGCCGCAACATTCCGCCGCCGCGCGGCGGTGATGCCTGGAATGCGATGTCAGTCATGCGCGCGATGAAGCGGCTGCGCATCGCGGGCAAATGACTCGCACCATCTGCGATCCCAACTGGATGTTGATGTGCGCGTTGTGGCAGTCGCAGCGCGTCTGAGCACACTCCATTCAGGAGAGGCTTAGGTGGCTTTCAATCACCCGCCCGGCACAAAGGCGGTCCGGCTCAAAGAAACGCACGGGCAGGCTTCTCTGCGGGACGTGATTTTTCTCACAGATAAAAAATCCGTCTTCAGGCATCTATACGGGCAGTGAGGCACTGGTTCGCTTCGAGCCAGTGTTGTTCACAAATACAGACCAAACACAAACTCTTTGGAGCAAATTATGATTCGTGAACTCATCGATACGGACCTCGAGGCGGTTGCTGGCGGCTTTGATGTGGACCAGTACCTGACCAACGTTCAGTATAACTATGCCGACCAGAGCGCCACTGCTACCTCCAGCGGCAAAAACTCGCCCGCCACCGCTGTCAACGCGATCGGTAATCAGATCAACAGCGCGACCCTGGTCGGGATTGTGAGCCACGGCTAAGTCGGGAATGCCCGCACTCTCCATGGGCTGCTCTCGAGGGGTGTGCGGGCTTTTCTCCTAAGGAGGCAAGCCATGACTGAAATCTGTGAACTAACGGAAATGGACCTCGAGGTGGTGGCTGGCGGCGGCGGGTTGGTCAACGTACCGATCAGCATACAGAACTCCGTACAGAACACCATTCCCGTGCAGGTCGCTGCGGCTACCAGCCTCGGCGGCGACGCTAACGCTTTGAACGGGATCGGTAGTGCAGGAAACTTCGGTTTCCAAGGAATCCTCGGTTCCTAACTGTAAAATGCAATAAAGCCCCCCGCCATCGGGAATGCCCGCACGGGCTGCTCCCGGGGGTGGCGGGTTTTTTTGCACGCACTTCTGCCCGCACACCCACTGCCGGCGGTGCGACAGGTTACTGGATCAATCCCCCTTAGCGCATCGAGAGCACGCGATCAAAGACCCGAAAAGCGCCACCAAGGTGTTCTCGATGGTGCTCTGCTACTCACTGGCTGATCTGGGCGCGCTTCATCGTCCACTAGGATCAGCAAATAGTCCTTCGCTGCATCTCCGGACGCGGGAGTCGCTTACTGCGCGGCGGCTTTATTCGCCCATGTCAAAGGCGAGCTCGAATGGAGGCCAATATGCCTGTCGTCGCGTCGATGATGGTTAGGGCCTGCTGAGTCTTGCCTTGCCCCAACGGATATTTGGTACACCGCTCGGATATCTGAACTAACCGTCTTCTTTCGCTGATCAGGATCGTGCTGCTCGTGTCGACGGCAAACTTGACGATATCCCGCATTGGATTTTTGTCGCCAAAGTCGGTCAGATCTTTCTCCATCGTGATCAGATACTCGTAGCTTGCTAGTTCGTCGGAGATCTGAAGAAGTTCCCGGATAGTCGAGTTGACACAGTCGGCGTCCTCGCTGGAAACATCGGGGCGCTTTACGGTTGCGACAAGGTCATTCATGAGGTTGGCAAAGAGCGGCCTAAGGCTCTCCGCCTGCCTGAAATCGCTCTCGGACAGGACGCCCGCACAGCACACACTGGGTAGGAACAGCCCAAGCCCCAAGCTTGCCGCCAGCATCTTTCGGTGCGCTCGCGCTGGGAACGAAAATCTCGTGATCAGGCCGTGCATCCCAATTGGTCCTTCCCCTGCCACCCCTTATTGTTAGATGGTTGTTTCTGTGCAAAGATCGGCCATCGTCGACTTCAGTTCACACTTGCTTTGCGTGCAGACATGTCGGCGTCTGAACCGCTCCCAAAGCCGGAGCATACGAGCATGACCGACGGGCCGCAACGGGCGTTTCGCACCGCGGCCCTAGACCGGGCTGCGTCTCCCGAGCAGCTCGATCATCTCGTTGTTATCACCAGGCCCGCTGACTGGATTCTTACCCTTGTGCTGTGCATTGCGCTTGTGGCGGCCGTGCTGTGGGGCATTTTCGGGCGCGTGCCCACTCGCGTCTCGGGCGACGGAATCCTGATCGGCAGTGGCGGTAAGGTCGTCGACGCCGTATCGGCCGCTGCCGGACGGCTGCAGTCGGTCGCAGTCACGGTGGGCGATCACGTCAGTAAGGATCAGCCCATCGCCCAGATCGTTCAAACCGACATCCAGCAAAAGCACAACGCAGCGACCGAGGTATTTCATGAACGCGAGCGGGAGCACGCCGACCGGGTGTCGAAAGCTGAAAGCGAACTCGCCGCCAAGAGCCAGAACTTTGCAAAACTTGAAATCGCCCTGCAACAGGTGATCAAGGCAACGAGCCAGCGCATCGAATATCTCACCGTCGACGTCAAGAACCTGGAGGATCTGCTGGCCAAGGGATACACGACGCGGCGCAATCTGGAAGAGCGACGCCAGGAGCTGACCGACGCGCAACAGCGTCGTACTGACGCCCAAAACGAGATTTTAAAGTTGCGGTCGCAGAAGACGGATCTGGAAACGGATCGCGGGCGTGAAATTCAGCAGTCCGAGTTTGCCCTCAACGAGGCCCGGCGGCAAATGAATGCCGCAGCCGAACAGCTGAGCCAGAACACCCAAGTGATCAGCCCGATGGACGGGCGGGTTTTGGAAGTGAAGATTTCGCCCGGTTCGGTGCTAGCCATCGGCACACCGGTGATTGCGATCGAAAGCGAAGGCGCCAAGCTCCAAGCCGTCGTCTATGTTCCCGCGGAACGGGGCAAACAGGTTAAGCCTGGCATGCAGGTGCAACTCGAGCCGAGCACGGTGAAGCGCGAGGAATTTGGCATGATGCTGGGCAACGTGATCAGCATCTCTGATTTCCCGATGACGCCGCAGGGCATGTCCGCGCTGCTGCATAACGAAAGCCTGGTTTCACGCTTCTCGCACGACGGTGCACCCTACGCCGCGACGGTTGCGCTCTATGAAGACGCCTCCACTCCAACCGGTTATCGATGGGCCGTTGGCAAGGGGCCGAACATTCATCTCACGAGCGGAACGTTGGCGCGGGCCGAGATCACAACACGCCGGCAGCGCCCCCTCGATCTGGTGATACCCCTGCTCAAGCACCTCACGGGAATTGATGGATAAGCCTTCTCCAAAGCAGCCAATCAGCGAGCGCGGTCGGCCCAAATCTTACGTCAGCCGCATGGCGAGCTGGTTGCCACGCCGACGCACCCGGCGGACACCCATGATCCTGCAGATGGAAGCCGTCGAATGCGGTGCGGCGGCGCTTGGCATCATTCTCGGCTATTACGGTGCGTGGATTCCGTTGGAGCAGCTTCGTGTCGCATGCGGCGTATCGCGCGACGGCAGCAAGGCGAGCAATATCATCAGAGCGGCGCGCCGATACGGCCTCACGGCGAAGGGCTACAGCGTCGAACCTCCGGCACTTGCCGAGCTTCCGACGCCTTGCATCATTCACTGGAACTTCAACCATTTCGTGGTCCTGGAAGGAATTGATAGAAAGCGCGCCTACATAAATGACCCCGCGAGCGGGCGTCGGCGGATCGATCTGGTCGAGCTTGATCTCGCGTTCACCGGCGTTGTCCTGGTGTTTGAACGGGGCGAAAGCTTCGAGAAGGTTGGCAGCAAACCGAAGGGCATAAGCCTGCTCATGCGGGAGCTGCGCCAATCAAAGGAGGCGGTGGCCCTGCTAGTTGTTGTCAGCATCGTCGCGGTCCTGCCCAATATTGTTGCCGCAGGATTTTCAAAAATATTTGTTGATGAAATTTTGATCCAGCACACGCGCAGCTGGCTTGTGCCGCTCCTGATCGGCATGGCGCTGACGGCCGCCTTCCGGGCCGTTCTGACCACCATACGCCAATCGCTGCTATTGCGGCTGCAGACCAAGCTCGCGGTCGTGATGACCAGCCGCTTTCTGTGGCGTCTTATGACGCTGCCGCTGGAATTCTTCACCCAACGCCACGCCGGCGACATTGCAGGCCGTATTGCAGCCAACGAACAGATCGCCCGACTGCTTTCAAGCGGCATTGCCGCCAATGCGCTCAGCCTGATGTCGGTGGTCTTGTTCGCCGCGGCCATGGCCGTCTACGACGTTAGCCTGACCGCGCTTTGCGTCGCAATCTCTTTGGTAAATGTTCTTCTCCTGCGGCTTGTCGCTTCACGCCGCCAGGAACTGAGCTATCGGCTGGCGCTCGATCAGGGAAAGCTGCTCGGGGCGACCGTGAGCATGGTGCGGACCATCGAAACCATCAAAGCAAGTGGATTGGAGGACGACGCCTTCGGCCGGTGGGCCGGTCTTCAAGCCAAAACCCTCAACGCCGAACAGAGGATCGGTGCCTCCGCCATCATATTGGACATGGTCCCGACCCTGCTCTCGGGCCTCATGATCGCAGCGATTCTTGGTGTCGGAGGCTTGCGGGTTATTCAGGGCTCCCTGACACTGGGAAGCCTCGTGGCCTTCCAATCCTTAGCATTGAGTTTCTCCGAGCCTTTCGTCAACCTCGTTAATTATTTCGGCGGCCTGCAAACCATCAAGGGAGCGCTCGAACGGCTCGAGGATGTCTACCGATACCCGCTAGCGCCGCAACCGCCGACACATGCGGATGCCTTGCCGCCCAAGCTTACCGGCCGACTCGAACTTCACAACATCAGCTTCGGCTATTCGGTGCTCGAGCCGCCGCTTTTGGCGGATCTTTCGCTGGTGATCCCTGCCGGTTCACGCGTGGCACTCGTTGGCGTGTCGGGCAGCGGAAAATCAACCCTCGGCAAGCTGATCTGCGGATTGTACAAACCCTGGTCCGGCGAGATTCGTTTTGACGGATGTAGGCTGACGGACGTCCCTGCGGACGTTTTTGCGAACTCCGTCGCCTACGTCGACCAGGACGTCTTTCTGTTTGAGGGAACCGCGCGAGACAATTTGACGCTCTGGGATTCAACAACCGACGAGCGCCATCTGTTGACAGCGGCCAAGGACGCGCTGATTCATCAAGACCTTGCGATCAGACCAGGCAATTATGACTGCCACGTCAACGAAGGCGGTACGAACTTCAGCGGCGGCCAGCGTCAGCGCATCGAAATCGCCCGAGCTCTGGTTTGCAATCCCTCGATCCTTGTCCTGGATGAAGCAACTGCTGCCCTCGATCCGATCACGGAAAAATCCATCGACGACAACCTGCGGCGCAGAGGTTGCAGCTGCATCATCATCGCCCACCGCTTGAGCACGATACGCGATTGCGACGAAATCATCGTGCTCGAACGCGGGCGCATCGTTGAGCGCGGCACGCATGAAGAGCTTCTTGCGCTTCAGGCCTCCTATGCCAAACTGGTGGCGCGCGAATGACCGATCGATTTGCCGGCGAGGATTTCGTTGGGCATCAACGCGAGGTGCCGATCGGTCTGTTACACCGGACCGCGCTCGATGCGCGGCGCCCGATGCTTCTCAGCGACCAAGAGCACGTTCTTCAAGTGGCAGCCGGTCACGTCGATTTGTTTGCAGTCCAGCCGTCAGGCACGCGCCAGCATTTGTTTCGAGTCGAAAACGGCGAATGCATTCTGGACCTGCACAATGCCTGCGAAACCTCGGGTAGCCGGTTGCAAATCATCGCCGTCGGCCCCCCCGGGACTGAGCTTTTGGAGGTGCCGCGCAGGGCTGCGTCCTTTGGTCCTGTGTCTGGCTGGATTGCCCAATTGGCGACGTTCATGGTCCGCTCGGCGCCAAACGAAGCCATTTCCGAGCTGGTGAGCGGTGAGGCGATTGAACTGCACCCGGGCGAGCGCCGTCGCGGTCCGATGCGGGACCTCCTGTGGGCACACCTCGAAACCGGGACAGCAAAGGTCATGAACGTCGGCTCGAGCTTCGCTCCCGGACAGCCTCCCTTCCCTTTGACCGGTGGGATGTGGGTGGAAGCCGGCGAGCACGGGTGCAAATTGCGTCTCGATCCGTACCCGCCAGATTCCCTGGTTCTCTGGTCCGCGATTGATCGATTCCAGGTGGCTGTTATTGCCCATCTCGAGCGCAGCCTCGCAGAGGGCGTCATTCGAGAGCGGGAACGCCTGGTCCGCCGTGGCGAACTCATTGTGTCGCAAACGCTCGACTCGTTTGAGCGGCTCTCTGATGTCGTGGTCAGAAAAGCCGATCGTACGCAATCCGAATGGGACCCGACAGACCCGCTGCTTCGCAGTTGCCGCGTTGTCGGAGAAGAACTGGGAATACCGGTTAGGCTTTCGCAGCGCGCTCAACCCACAAGACAGGCCTTCAGCGACATTCTGGAGATCGCTCGCACAGCCCAATTGCGGATCCGCCGTGTGCTCCTGCGCGATGTCTGGTGGAAGACCGATGCTGGACCGCTCCTCGGTTGGCATGGAGAGGAACGTAGTCCAGTGGCTCTGGTGCGCAAGCGGGCGAACACCTACACGGTGTTCGACCCAAAGGGCGGAAGACATCGCTTGGTCGATCGCTCCGTTGCCGGCGAGCTCAAGCCGGAGGCCATCACTTTCTATCCAGTGTTGCCGTTCCGCCCGCTCCAATATCGCGATCTGCTCGCCTTTGCGATGCGAGGCGTTTCCAGCAGCATCGCGCGCATCGCGTTGGCTGTTGTGGCAATCGGGCTACTGTCGCTGATCCCGCCACTGCTCACCAATGTCCTGGTCAATTCGGTTATCCCTCGCACCGAGATCGATCAGCTCGCTGTTTGTGCGCTAGCGCTGACGGTCACAGCTGTGGCGATGGCAAGTTTGCAGATGATGCAAGGACGGGTCACGTTAAGGCTCGAAGGTCTGCTCGACTATAAGCTGCAGGCCGCGGTGATCGACCGATTGCTGCGCCTGCCCACCTCTCTGTTTCGCGAATATACAAGCGGCGATTTGGTCGATCGCGCCATGGGCATCGACGCCACTCGCCGGATCTTCACCGGACGTGTGCTCGGCGGCTTTACGGCCTCGTTCTTTTCTCTCTTCAGCATTGGGCTGATGCTCTACTATGACCTCCGACTGGGCAGCATTGCACTGCTGCTCACGCTGATCAGAGCGGCTGCAATTCTTGCCACGAGCGCCGTGCGACTCTACTACGAAACTAAACATTTCAACCTGCAAGGCAAGGCCAGCGGCTTTGTGCTACAATTGATTGCGGGCGTCGGCAAGTTGCGGGTGGCCGGCGCAACGGAGCGCGCGTTAGCGCGATGGTCGCAACAATTTGCCATTCAGAGACAATTTTTCATCGCCTCGCAGCAAGCGGCCAACGCCCTGGGCACCTTTGACATCGCCTTTTCGATGCTGGCGACATTGACAATCTTTGCGCTTGCCTCCTACACAAACAGTCACGTCCTGCTCGATCTCGGTGCATTCCTCGCCTTTCTGGCAGCGTTCGGACAGGCCACGGCCGCGATAGGTAGTTGGGCCTCAAGCGTCAGCGAATCACTGGTGACGATTCCTCACCTCAGCCGACTGAAGCCCGTGATTTCGACCCCTGCCGAAATCTCTGAGGAACGGCGATCGCCCGGAGAGCTATCCGGAGAGATCGAACTTTCCGGCGTCGTCTTCCGCTATATGCAAGGCGGGCCGAAGGTCCTGGATGACGTCAGCCTAAGCATTGCGACGGGTGACTACGTCGCAGTCGTCGGTCCCTCAGGTAGCGGGAAATCGTCGCTCTTTCGTTTGCTGCTCGGTTTTGAGCGCGCAGAAGCCGGCACGGTGTTTTACGACGGCAAGGCGCTCAACACGCTCGACATCAGCGCCGTGCGCCGGCAGCTTGGGGTGGTGCTGCAAGATACCAAGCTCGCAACCGGAAGCCTTTACGAAAACATTTGCGGCGGCGTTGATTTGCCGCTGGAGAAGGCGTGGGAGGCCGCCCGATTGGCGGCGCTGGATGCCGACATCGCGCAGATGCCGATGGGAATGCATACGCTGGTTGCGGAAGGCGTGAATACGCTGTCGGGCGGTCAGCGGCAGCGGCTATTGATCGCCCGGGCTCTTGCGCGCTCACCACGGATTCTTCTGTTTGATGAGGCAACCAGCGCACTCGACAACCAAACCCAGAGCATCATCGGCACCTCGCTGGAACGATTGAGCATCACGCGGATTGTGATTGCGCATCGCCTCAGCACCGTGCGCAATGCAGATCGTATTGTCATGCTCTCGCGCGGCAAAGTCGTGCAAACTGGAAGCTACGCAGAGCTCATGAGCGTTCCGGGTCCGTTTGCGGATTTTGCCAAGCGGCAGTTGCTTGAACCCGGTCATCGCTAGTCTAACGGCGGGGCGGGCGATCATCCGCAAGCATCATGTGCAGCATCACAGTCTTACGACTGGGATTGTAGCGAACGAAAGCGCGTTCTTGAAAGAGCAAGATCAATTGTGTGGCTGCTGGGCATCGAGACCGTGTCGAGACCTCTTCCCGTAGTTCATTGCGCGAGGGTTCTTGTGTCCGTAAGAATTCTCGATTGATAATGAGTATCCGCTCCCCTCGGGAGGAGCAGCCCGTGGAGTGCGCGGGCATTGCCGACTTAGCTGATGGATCCAGCCTGGACCCCGGTGTTCGTCTGAGGGCCGGCCACCTGGACAACGGAGCCGCCGAGAGCAACACCGGTCTGGTTGAGCGAGTTATTCTGAAGAAGAGTCTGGGTCAACGTCGGGATCGAGATCGAAGCAACGTTGATAGTACCGCCAGCCACCGCCTCGCGCCCTACAGCGGCTCTCGGACGACAAGCTGATCCCGGATCATTCGAAGACGCGCCTGTGGCGACTTGGCCGACCAGGGTGCTCACGCCTAACGGGGATTGATCCAGTCCCTGTCGCGCCGCCGGAAAGCATGTCGATGCGGCCAATGCCGCTACCAGTTGCGTAATACCAGCGCCCGTCAGCCCAACAGGTGGCGTGATGACGCGCGTGCGCACATTACCGCCGCTTGTTCAGCTGACATCAACGTATGATTGTTGTGCTATCTTTCGTGGGTGTCCCACCGACGCAGGGGACTGTCCTAGGGCAACGCTTGCTCGAATTGAGGGGGCCATCGCCTGAATTGAAATCGCGCAACAGGAGGGAATGCCACGAGACACAATTACAAAATCGCAATGGTATTGATCTTCGCCAATATGTCGGTTTCGGCTTTTGCTGGCGACAATCTGAAAGGCACCTATGCCGTCGCTGGCACTTCGACATGTCTAGTGGCCCCGTCTGGATTTGCAAACGACAGCGAGGGAAATCCGACGATTGCGAATGGCACCGATAGCGCTTGGTACTGGGCAACTTCCAGGCTCGATTGACTTTCAATGGCGACGGAATTGGCAGTACATCTGGAACATGGGGGAACATGCCTCCGCCGCCGCCCGCCAAAGCCACAGTGAGTGCTGGCGCTTTTTCGTACTCCTTCATTCACACTCCCGTCGTAAACAACTCCTTTACCGCGATCCCGACGCCGAGGAGTTACAATGCTACGGTCAATTACGGGCCAACCGCTGGCCGCCAGGTCTCGACTGATGCTTCTTATCATCGCGTGTATCAGCTTTCGAATGACCAGAAATACGGCACGGTCGCCAATACAACACCAGAGCTTGAACGTTTCTCATGGTCGGAAGGCTCTGAGACCAAAACTCTTGTTCGTATCTGTTACATTGCAGGTAATCTAGCTCGGCTGGACTGATGAACTTTAGGTAGGGGATGGGATCGACCAAAGCGAATCGAACAGAGGCCGCCGACTAACAACCTCTTTGGATTGCGCCAACCGTGACGAATTCGGGCACCCTCGAAGTCGGCCACAAGATGCCAGGTTCGGGTCATTGCCGGGTACGGCTCGGATCAAGCATATGATTATGCTTCGCGTCCAAGAGCCGACATTGTGTGCTGATGATTGCACCCAAAATAGAGGCCCCGACGATGCACGTCGGGGCCTCTCGAGGATCAGCAGGCTCGGGTACATCCGCCGGACTTCTGATCATTGACGCTGCATTACCGCACTCAATCTAGCGCAGACTGTGACCAGGGGCACTCAGGTTGATACCTCCTTGCGCCTCTGCCTCGTAGTTCGCGACCAGTTCGCCGGACCGAACGAACTGGTCGCGTGCCCGGCAGCCCTACATCATCCCTGACGTACCCTCCACGTTGGGTCACCGGGAATTCAATCATCGCGTAAGCAGCCCAAACGCCCAAACCTCCGCCTAAGCCCTTGCGCCGACCTACTACCCACGACAGCAGCCTCGATCCCATCAACCGCTGACGCCGTTGCCGCGACGTCGTCATTGTCCTTGCCCTGAGCGTAGGGGCTCGACCCATAGCGCGTGGCGCTAAATCCCATCACCGACGGTCGGCTCCGGCCTTGACTTGCCGCAGTGCCGTACATCACAGTCGAGGAGAGGCCGATATGTTGTCATCCAGCAGTTAGCGCACCGTAGCAGTTTACTGTTCGCGGTAAGCGCGGCGGGACAGGTGGCCTCCTCAGCGCCTGTCCCGCTGTCCCAACCCTCTTCGCCCGCGCGACCGCTGCCGGCCCCCATTGGCGATGGCTCGGCGTAGTCGCCCCACTTCGCCGGCGCCCGTTGAATTCACGGGCTTTTCGCGAGCATCAAAATGAAGCTCCACGTTGGAGCAAGCCATGAAGCGTGTCGGCATTTATCTGCGTGTCAGCACCGACGGACAGACCACGGAGAACCAGCGCCGCGAGCTGGAGGCGGTCGCCGAGCGCTCGGGCTGGGTGATCGTCGGCCTCTACAAGGACGCCGACGTCAGCGGCTCCAACGGCCACAACAAGCGTCCTGGCTTCGATCGGCTGCTGAAGGATGTCACCGCCCGCTAGATCAACATGATCACGGCCTGGAGCGTTGATCGCCTCGGCCGCAGCTTGCAGGATCTGGTCGCTTCCTGGCGACCTCCAGGCCGTGAAATAAGTGCGACCTGTACCTGCACCAGCAGGCGCTCGACACCACGCCCCCCTCGGGCGCACGATGTTCCAGATGTGCGGCTTGTTTGCCGAAGTCGAGAAGGCCATGTCGTCGAGCGCGTCAATGCCGGCCTCGCACGCGCCAAGGCAAACGGCGTGAAGCTAGGCCGTGACAGCCGCAAGGACGGCCACAGAAGCGCTGATGAGAAGCGCTGGGGGATGAAAGCAGGGTCGAGCTGCAAAGACGCATCAGGCGGCTGCGCAGCGAAAGCAAGGGCATTCTCACGATCACCCGCACGATCGGCGTCGGCACCAGCACCGTGCAGCGCGCCCTGGAGGCGTCATGACTGACCGCCGGGTCGATTCAAGAACTTCCGGCGCTGAAGGCGCGCTCATAGATCGAACCCATAGCCATTTCTGAGTGATACAGCGGTTGCGGCTTTATGGTGGCTACGAACGCCACGAAGCACAGCGCTAAGAGCGCGAAGGTCATGAGACTGAAAGTGTGGTTCAGGGTCACCTTCGCTCCATTAGTTCTAGAACTGTATCATGCGAACCGCACCATGAAGAGATCGACCCGAATCTTCCGTGACGGCACTCACAAATCTCTGTCTTCCCTGCCCGGTGCTGCAGACAAGTCAATCTCTTCAAGGTCAATCATGATCACGACTCGCCTAAACTGCGGCTGCCCGGCTGATAAAGCCGGAGTTCTGCTGACCACCGAGCAGATTGACGGCGGTGGCGTTAGCGCCGACAGCCACAGCAATCTGCACGGCAATGTTTTCCTGTATGAAAATATTGCCGAAATTGACGATATTGCCGAAATTGCCGAAGCTAAAAAGCCCGTGATGCCCATGATGCCCGTGATGCCCGTGATGCCCTCCACACACAGCGTCGAGGTCCGTATCGATCAGTTCACGCATTTCACTCATAAATTTCCTCCTCAGGGGTTGCAATCAACAACATGTGGCTCGAACCATACTGAAGGGTGGCTTTTCTATCTGTGACGGAAATCACGGGCGGCAATGGCTTGCTCACGGCCCACGTGTTCGATGGGAATGCCGCTCGACATACTCGCGGCCATCGCACGCAACGAAGACCGCCGCCGCCGGCAGGCGCAAGGGTAAGCCAAGACCAGCGCAGAGGGCCGCCGATGTCGAGCGTAACAAGGCATTTCCCGCATGCTGCCAAGATTGTCGCAGAACGCTATCCCGTCCGCCACGGCATGCAGCCGCGCCACCATCGCGAAGTAGCCAAGCAAATGGACGCTGCGGGACTCAGGGAAGGCAGAGGAGGCTCTACATTGTGAGCGCCGTCACGGAAGATTCGGGTCAATCTCTTCATCATCGGGTTCATGGCTGCATGATGCAGCCCCAGACAAAAAGGCGGCGAGGAACACGGATGAACCTAAACTGCATTTTTAGTCTTATCATCTTCGCAATCGGAGCGCTGTGCTTCGTGGTGTTCATAACCACCCTAAAGCCACCGCTGCATCGCTCAGAAATGGCCGTGGGCTCTATTTATGGCCGCGGGGTAACGACCTAGACTAGCCGATAAATATAGAAATGCTCGTACGGCCCTCTGTAGGTCACTGGCGGGGCAATTCAGCCCCGCCACTAATCGACAGGCTTCCGAGCCTCTTCCCTATGTCGCGTTTCCAAGCACTGCAAGATGATGCAGCGTTCTGCTGCTATCTCCGACGGCAATGCGCCCGGTTCCAGCGATGGCGGGCGCGGCCGAGGGGACGCAGGTACGACAGCTGCCGCGGAGGTTCGGCTAACGACGGGGCAGCACGGCTGACGCCCCAGCCATCGGCCTAGCGCTGACGTTGGATCCATGCCTCGTCCGTGAATGTGAGTTGAGGCCGGACCGATCACAGCCCCGCGAGGCTCCCAAACCGCACGATGTTGCGGATGATCACGGACAATCCCTTTTGCGGCCCAGTATGTCTCTGGCATGCAGGGTCGAGCTTGCTCGCCCGGATGTTGCAAGGAGGCGTACATGACTCCGGTCTATTTCCATGGCTCGAACGCTAAGGGAGTCACTGATGGATCGTCGCGGTACATTCGTATCCGACCTGATCGAGGCGTGTGAGGAGGCCACCCGCAGGGTGCGATCCCTCGTCGTAGCCGCCAATCTGGATGAATGGCGGCAGTGGGCCCTGCATGTCAGCGACGAGATTTTCGTTCTGCCGTTCGCATTCGTGCTCGGCAAGCCGCACTGAGAGACTGCCATGCTGTCAGAGCCATCATTCATACTTCTTCGTCAGAGGTGAATGCGATCACGACAGCAATCATCCGGCGTGCCTTCGCCGGAGCGATACTCGTCCAACGGGACTTCCGTCGCAGCCCGGACACAATCGAACAGCCTGCTGCTCCAAACGGTACATTTGGGAAGACTACGTAAAGCTCTTGCCTCCCGGAATCGTGCAGCGGCCTCTCTAAAGAATTTGCGGATTGTGAGAAAACTCACAGACAAGACGGCGGATTTCATCTTGTGATCTCCGGTCGGCTCTAACGATCGGGAGTATGCACACGTCACATCCAATGTTGCATAGCAGCCGTGACCGGCAAGGCGACGGTCGCGCCGCGGCTTCATCTATCCCAAGAACGGCTTCTATATTTCTCCGAACCGGTGATCCGCTTCGGTTTGTTGAACATGGGCGTGGCGCCCGCGGGCTACGACAAACCCAACACCTGTCATCATCGTTTGCTTGTCGATGCCGAGTTGCCTTCGCTCGACCAGCCGCTCCTGAACTACTTCAACCACCTGCACTTCGGCGCTGGCCAGATCGAAGCGAAGATCACGCTCCCGATCGGCCAGCACAAACTGCGCCTCCTGTTCGCCGATTTCGCCCGCGTGCCGCTCGATGCGGCGATGTTCTCCGACATCATCAACGTCACCGTGACGGAGAACGGCCAGCCGCCGGCAAAGCGCAAATACCGCCATCGCTCCTCGCGGAGTTACGGATATTGATGCAGCAATGAAACCGCGCCGGCTCTTGATCCACGTCCTCTGCCTCATCGTCAGCGCGATGTTCGCCGATGCGGCCGCAGCGGAGCGTCGCGTGGCCCTGGTCGTCGGAATCTCCGCCTATACGAACGCACCGACGCTACCCAATACCGGCAACGACTCCAAAGCGATCGCAGCGCTGTTCAAATCTATCGGTTTCGACGTCGTCATTTCGCGCAACGATCTCGGCGTCGTCGACTTCAAGCGCACTGTGCGCGAGTTTCTCATTACTGCAGAGAACGCCGATGTGGCGGTGGTCTATTACGCCGGTCACGGCATCGAGATCGGCGGCATGAATTATCTGATACCGATGGATGCCAAGCTGAGCCACGACTACGACGTCGACGACGAGGCTATCGCGATCGATCGCATCATCTGGGCGCTGCAACCGGTACGTCGCCTGCGTTTGATACTACTCGACGCCTGCCGCGACAACCCGTTTGCGGCCAAGCTGCGATCCGCAAGTCGCTCGCCGACCAGAGGCGGGCTCGCGAGGCTTGATGAAGTCAGTGCCGATACGCTGGTGGCCTACGCCGCAAAAGCCGGCTCAATTTCCTACGACGGCGACGGCGTGAACAGTCCCTATGCGACCGCGCTGCTGAGATACCTTGCCGAGCCCGGCGTTGACATTCGTATCGCACTTGGTCGTGTCCGCGATGCGGTTATCGCCATGACCGGTGGACGGCAGGAGCCGTTCATCTATGGTTCTCTCGGCGGCGCAACCATCTCCTTAGTGCCCCAGTTGGGTGCAACAATTGTCGCGCCGGCACCGCCGCCCCTGGCCCCTCCGCCAGTTCTGGCGCCGGCCGCGCCGAAGCCGACCGTGATCAATCCAACGCCGCCAAGCGCGCCACCGGCTGCGAAGGCGGACCTGCCCAAGCCGCCGCTTCCCGCGCAGCCCGCCCCCGAAATCACGGACCCCTGTGTCCGCGACGAAGCGAGGCTGGCTCGTCTGCGCGCCAACCCAGCGCCGGACGAGATCACCAACTTCCAACGCGAGGTCACCTGCAAGCGGCTCCGTCCACAAGTGCAGCGTCTGTTTGAGAGTATTGATAGCAATACCGCTCCGCCTTCTGGCGGAAATGCGGCGCCGCAAGCCGCTCCGAAGCTGCAGGCACTGAACGAGTCTGCCCGCTTGGAAGATACTTGCACCCGCGACATGGCGCGGTTGCTGAGCGTGCGCGCTGAACCTACGTTTGAGGCGATCACCAAGTTCGAGCTGGAATTGGGCTGCGAGCGGCTCCGGTCCCAGCTCCGCCGATTGCGCGAGAGCGTCGCTCCTTGATCTCGTCTGGACACTTCGCGATGTGTCCATGAGATTTCCCGATTGAAATTAGTGCCCCGCAAGGCCTCTCCTGGGAAATTGCCGGTCACTCAAATACGAGACAACATTCGCTCGAGCGCGTCGCTGTTAGGATCAGTCGCGTTCGAAGACTTTGGCGCCAGGGTAAACTCGGCGGGCGTACATAACGACCAGCTCCCGGTCCTGAGTCTCCAGGAAGGGAGTTCGGAGCTGGCACGACCCGACGACAAGGTGCCACAAGCCATTAAGTCTTTGAATCACGATGCTCATAGTGTGTTTCTCGAAGAACCCCAAACAACTGTTCGACGAGACACTCTTACAAGTCACGCGTTGGGGCCGTGATCCCAATCACATATTGCAGAGCGTAATTCGAACCCTCACTATTCGATCACCGATGGATCGCCTGCTTTGCGCTGATTCAGGTCTGCTTCAAGCATCGATTCGAAGATTATGATCGGCAACCAAAACACAAGCATGGCAATTTCCTCCGTCGCATAACAACCCTCGGCTTTCGGAGCTCGTTCCCAAAATAAACAGCCGAGTGCCAGGAACGTTTTCGTTTCTTATCAAACTACTGCGTAGTTCTTCGCTGCTTTGCGGCGCGAGTAGTTCGCCGGCTTTACGTGGTTGAGAAGCCGCACCGACCGCAGCTCGGCCTGTTGATCGCTCGCAATCGTCGGAATTCCTAGAACCTGTACGCGTCGCCGTGTGCAGCATAGAGGAGCTGAGCGTGCGGGACCGAGACGACCGATCACATCCGCTACCTCACCGGTCTAGTGCTTCATCTCCATAGCCAATCGATCAGCATCATAGCAAGACCGCGGCTAATTTCCGCGGTCAATGAAGGTCACCTACCCGCCTGATCTCAATGGCGCCCCAGATATGGTGCAATGAGCAAGGCGGCAACGTCCTATCCCGCCACCGTCGATTCGCATTCAATCCCGGCGCGGATGTCTTGCTGTCGCGATCTTCGGTGCCACATTGCTCGCCGCGGTGATGCCTAGAAACGCCTTCGTCATGTGGCCGAAGTTCCAGTGACGCGCATCACGGTCGTTGACCTTGGGATCGGCTATCCCGGGCGTGTGTTGGAATACACCTTGCTGAGACAACCGTTACTGTTCGTTGAACCTTGGAGGTTAAATGGCTCGGATTAGAATTTCCCATAGCTGGCGGACCGTTCGCGGTGCGCATATCCGTATCGTCCACCGGCGTAAGGTTGCGGTTAAGTCGGGCTCAAGCGTTTCGCAGATTTGCATGTCAGGGAATGGCCAATTATTGCGGCTCAGGGGCACCCTGGGGGTGAAGGCATCGCCATCGTCGTAGTCGTTATCCTGCTAGCGGTGGCGACAGCAGTTGGGCCGCCTTGGTCGGCGGCCTCTTTTGTTTCAGTCCTACCGCAACCGTCGGCGGTGTGCCGCCAGCCGCTGGCGGCGCTTCTTGCGGTGATATCGGCGCCCGCCGGCGCTTCAACATATCTTCCTCGAGGTCAGCGAGATTGGGGCAATTTCTGTGGGTTGAACAGGACGAGCCAAGATCAGAGCTGCTCCGCTGCTTTGCGACGCTACTTCTCAATCAGCGGCTTGGGCCGACGACTCGGCTTGTCGGGGATGAAGGATTGAGTTATGCGGGCTTTCTCGCTTCTGGCGCGTGGGAGCGTGGCTACGTCGAGGACGGCGAGAGCCATGGCAAGTATTCTCCACCGAGCATCGTCAACGAGCCTTGACTGGCGATAGGGCCCTACACGGGCGGCTGCGATCTTTCGACGCGCTCTGCCTCAGTCGCCTCCGCCAGACGCACCTTCGACGCTGTCACCCGCCACGCGTGCGCGGAAATCCGGGCAACAAAAGGTTTCAAATACAGGAGCCAGGAAATGACTCTTCTTTCAGTTATCGGCTGGGATATTATCGGGTGGGATAGCCTCACGCCACAGGGCATTCGGTTCGGCATTGCGACCATCCTTGCGCTGTTAGCGGTGGGCCGCCCCGGGCCGTCGGTCTTTGAGCTTTTTGGCGGCCTAATCTGCGTCCTGGGTGCTGGCCTTATGGTGGCGCAGGCGGTCTCGCTTGGTTGAATCCTCGCTGGCGGGTTTGCTCTCGACACCCACCCGGATGGTGTTACGAATATTTCAAAGGACGTTGCCCCCCACTCTCTTCAGTGAAATTACAGCAAGGCGTCACATATGATATGATGGCAAACTGATGATTTGCACCACAGGGGTCGGTATGAGTGATCTGGTCTCACCTGAACAACCAGCCGGCGAGGTTGCTCCGCTGCGGCCTAAGCCGGCGGAGGAGAGCCGAGATCAAAGGCAAGGAGCGTGTGCCCAATGATTACCCAACTGATTCCGAAGCTGATGCCTGATGATACCATTGAATGGTCTGACGGCGAGCGCGCAAAGGTCGCCTGGGTCTCGGAAGACGGCAGCAGATTCCGCGTACATGGCCTGCCGACGCTTTTGCGCGCGACGGACGCCTTCACGGTTGTCAGCAAACGAGTGGATATTCCGGATTGAACGAGCTGTGGGCGTTAGCGTCGGCCGGCGCTGCCTCACAGGGCTCGGTATGAGTGATCTGGTCCCATCTGGCCAGCCGCCGGGCGAGGTATCGATGAACCCATTTCGGCGGACTGCGAACGCGCGATTCAAAGCCTTGTTCTATCGACAAAAAACGTCAAAAAGTCCCGCAAGATGGGCGCGCCCTTTCTTCTCTTCCCGATCCTACTGACCTGCCTGGCGGGTGTGGTGGTTTGGTGGTCGTCCGTTCTCGATGAGGCTCGGTCCCCACTTGGGATGCGCCATCAACTTTTAGGCGGATAGCGACGAGATATTATTTCCCGCACCGATCGGCGCGTTGCCCGTCGTTGGAGCCGATGTCCATCTCAACAAGCTGCTGCTTCAATATGCTGATGAAGCCCTCGGCAACCGAGCGCCGCGACGAACGGGCATCCGATCTCGCGTTGAAGATCAGATCGCGCAATTGCTTCCGCACGGCAAGGCCAATGCGTCAGAGATTGCGCGCCGCCTTGGCATTAGCCGCCGCACCCTTGCTCGTGCATTGTCCGACGAGGATACAGCCTTTTCTGGCGTGCTTGGGGAGTTTCGGTGTGCGCTTGCCCAACGCTATCTCCGGGAACGAGACCTTCCGATTTCCGAGGTCGCTTGGCTGTTGGGCTATAGTGAGGTTAGCTCCTTCACACATGCCTTTGCTCGCTGGACTAGGTCGACGCCAACAGCGTTCCGCAATCTAAGAGACGTTCGCTGAGCTTCGGCGCGACGCTGGCTCAAAATCTCAATTTTTTGGCGCATGATAGGGAGCTTTTTTGGCCGCAATGCGCTAACGCCCGGAGCCATGCAAGCACGACAAAAAGCGGCTGCGATAATCAACACACTCGCACGAAAGCATCGCGGTTCACTAGGGCGCGGCTCCAGACTCCTGAGGCGATATGATCCGTTGTTCGTGGCTTCGGTTGTTTGGCTTGCGGCTTGGTTAGCTGCGATGGTCTGGATGTTGTTCAGATTGTAGCCCGCCCGGTCTCACGGGCTAACATCGTGCTTATTGCAGTCAGATCGCTTTCCGGATGTTTTATTTTGAGCAGCGAAACCGTATGCCTGATTTGTAGCCAACCCCGAGTGCTCAGGGGCGCTTTTCCTGTCGCAAAGGGTTTTGACCTAGGTTTCTACGAATGCGTCAGCTGCGGCAGCGACCTGTTGCTTGTTGCCAGAGCGTCCAAACCATCGGTACCTAAGCTAGGGAGAGGAAGACCTTCTCGCAGTCAACAGCTCAAGGCAATTGACGCAGCGCTAAAGAAATTTGCTCGGATCGCAGTTGCTCCAAAACAGAAAGGCCCGCCAGCGTGACGAGCACGCTGGATCTTGAGGTCGGTCTTCGGCTTCAGCTTGAGCAGCGCCGCCATCGCACCGGCCACTGGCCGGACGCCCAGTGCCGCACGCTGCGCTCGCCGAGCTGGAGCTTCTCGGCGAATTCTCTGACCGTTGGAGCGGTGGTGCTCGGAGCCGAAGCCGAGCTTTTTGAGAACGGCGTTGAACTGGTCGGCAGTCATGCTGCCACTCCAAGGGCCCGACGTGCAGTGCGCTTGCCTGAACACGCGGCCCTAGGCACTCGCAGATGATGTCCTCCAGCTCGATCTCTTCGGCAGGCTTCCGAATGTCAGAAGAGTAAACGGTGCTGGTCATCGGCCCCTCGCGAGAGTGTGCGGCAGACAGACCGTCGTTCCACAGCAACCCATTTCCGTCGCAGGCATAGGGATCGCTGCCGCACCAAATTAATCGTACCACGACCCGAAAGGAAACCACCATGGCCCAGCGGGCTCGCCCTGTTCGTCGTCAAGACCGCAGCGGCGGGAAGCGGGCTGCGATGTTGGTAGATGCCGATAATACCATCGGAGTGAGGTCGAGCCTGCCCATAGGCGACATGAAGGCGCACTAGGCGTCCCACAAAGTGCTACTCTGCAATCCTACTGGCGTGGTCCTTGGAGGGAGGGACACATGCGGCGGAGGGAATTCATAGCGGCTACTGCAGCACTGCTTGTTTCGCCACGACGTTCGTGGGCACAGGGACCGCCTCGCCGGGTTGGCTATCTTGATACCGCGCCCCTGTACTTGCCAAACTACAAGGTGTGGCAGGACAGCATGCGCGATCATGGTTGGATCGAGGGGAAGAACCTGATCGTTGATTACCGATCCGCCGAGGGGCACGCCGAGCGCGTAGTGCCTCTAGCGAACGAGCTTGTCGCGCTCAAGCCCGAAGTGCTCGTTGGCCCGAGCGCGCAGGAAGCCCTAGCCCTGAAATCGGCAACTGCCAGCATTCCGATTGTTTTCTTTGCTGTGGTCGAGCCCGTGCGGCATGGCCTCGTCCAAAGCCTGTCGCATCCCGGCGGCAACATAACGGGTCTAACATCCCTCGTACCGGGAAATTTCTTGAGCAAAGAAATACAAATCCTGCGGGAGATGGTTCCTGCCGCCTCAAAAATCGCGGTCTTGGTCAACCTGAGCAATGCAGATCACAGGTTCATCGTAGCCGAGGAGTTGCCCGAAACCGCTCGGAAGCTGGGCGTCACTATCCCGGTACTGGAGGCGACCACGGTGGAGGAACTCGACATTGCCTTTGCTTCTGCCGCGGCCCAGCGCGCCGATGCAATTTTTCCTTTTGCCGATGAATTGACCGTTAATCACGTCACACGAGTTACCGCGCTGGCGGCGGAGCATCGTCTGCCCGCGTTCTACTTCTTCCGACTGTTCACCACCAATGGCGGTTTGATTTCATACGGCCCCGATATAGCCGATCTGCTCCGGCGTGCAGGCGGCTACGTCGATAAAATTCTCAGAGGCATCAAGCCTGCCGATCTGCCGGTAGAGCAGCCGACCAAGTTCGACCTAGTGATCAACCTCAAGGTTGCAAAGGCGCTTGGCCTCGAAATACCTGCCTCATTGCTCGCCCGCGCCGACGAGGTGATCGAATAGAGATGCGATTTGCAGCGCCGCATAAGGCCGGTGATGGCCCTTCTGCGACGACTCCGCACGCCTCGCCGGTCAGTGGAACGGGATT